>JACDGC010000748.1:1645-2534 GCA_013815535.1 Ktedonobacterales bacterium | reverse complement strand
GCATCAGTGTGATACCGCCCTTATTGTTAAGATTCGCGCTCGCTGCCACGGATGAAATGGACGACGCGCTCGACATCATCTATACTGATGCGCTTCTTGCGACTATCTATTGGATCGTCCTCAACATGGATCATGCCCTGGTAATGCAACTGGTCAATTTTACGATCAACTGCGTAGCGACCTACGCCTGTTTGCTCCATGATATAGGAGATAGCGTCTTTCTTGGTCATGAAACGCTTCTCGGGCATCTTTTCACCTTACAAAAGTATTTAGTATAAAGCTCGGATTCAGCACCATTATAGCACATCACCAAGGCCGCTACTTGACCTTGAGGGACTGCTTCGGTCGTGCGATAAACCCATTATCATCCAGAGTAATAATGGGTCACTCGTTGAAATCAGCATCTATTGACTATTATCCGGTTTTCTGGTATTATAAAAAATGGAGGCACATATTGCATCATCCGGCAAGGGTCTTGCAATATGCGCCTCACATGAACCCTCAAGGAGAGAGCTTATGGACAGTTTACCACAATGGGAGGCCCTTTCAGAAGGAGCCCGCACCCAATTGCTGCACAGCGTCGTTGACCTCTTGCATGGCGACACCCAGGCGCTCATCCCCCACGGCGACGTCATGCCCTGGGACGAACTGCGGCGCGCGGGCATCGTGCAGTCACGCAGCGATTCATCCCACACCATCATCCTCACTGGCGCGGGCACCTGGCTGGTGCTCGATGCCCTGCAAGCGGCTGGGCGCCTGGAAAACCTCGCTGTGTAGGGGTGGAATCATCCCCCTCTACCCCGCCAGCAACTCCCCGCGCAGCACTGTCACCGCGTGCCCGGCCAACTGCACCCGATCGGCGGAAAGCTGCACGCGCACCGTGCCACCA
>JACDGC010000748.1:0-1635 GCA_013815535.1 Ktedonobacterales bacterium | reverse complement strand
CGCGCCGAAGCCTGGTAGCCGACCAGTGCCGTGCGCCCCAGCCGCGCCGCCCAAAACGGGGCCAACATGCAATGCGTCGCCCCCGTCACGGGGTCTTCGGAGATGCCGAGAGCGGGGACGAAGTGGCGCGAAACGAAATCGACTCCGGGCATGTCGCTGGCCGCCGTCACCATCACCCCATGCATCGGCAAAGACTTGATCGCGGCGATGTCTGGCGTCAAGTCGCGCACGGTGGTGGCATCCGCTACCTCCACCAGATAAGAATGCTCGTCGCGCCACACGCCCACCACAGGCACGCCCACCCCCGCCAGCAAGGCCGCTGGCGGATCTTCCACCACCGTCACATTGCGCCGCGGGAAATCGAGGAGGATCTGGTCGCCCGCACGCGTCGCCCCCAACGTGCCACTGAGGGTATAGAACGCGATGGGGGCCGAATCTGGCACAATGCCGCGTTCCCACAACGTGTGCGCGCTGGCGAGCGTCCCATGGCCGCAGAGGGGCACTTCCACTGTGGGCGAGAACCAGCGCAGCCGAAACCCCGCCCCCTCGCGCACGAGAAAGGCCGTTTCGGCCTGATTCATCTCACGGGCCACCCGTCCCATCCACTCGGCAGACTGGGGGGCTTCCAGCACATAGACCCCGGCGGGGTTGCCACTGAAAGGCTGATCGGTAAAGGCATCCACGACCGCAAACGGAAATGACATCACGCTACCTACCTTTTCCACTGAAAACATGACGAAGCGCATCCCGCACAAAAGCGGATGCGGCCCCGCCCAATTACACGCCAGGGTGCTCAGGGCACCAACGGCACCGAGAGCGTGCCCGAACCAACCAGACAGACATCGCCGCTGACCTCGCTCCACAGGCCATCCTGCGGCGCGGCATGCACGCGCACCCGCAATTCGCTGGGTCGCCCCATGAAGCGCCCCTGCTGCAAGATGATATCTACCTCAACAGGGGCAAGACCATAGCGAACGAGATAGGCCCCCACCGGGCCAGCAGCGCTACCCGTGGCGATGTCTTCAACGAGGCCAGCATTATCCCAGGTGCGGCCTTCGCGGCGTGCCACATCGACGACATAGACGAATTGTGCGCCGACCTCCGCCAGCAGTGCCGCGAAGTCCTGCCGCATGATGCGCGCCCGCTCAAGCCCCCGCCGCACCGGAACGATCAGGTAGGGCAACCCGGTCGTCACCACCTGCATCGGCAAATCCGCAGGCCAGTCGTCCACGGTCAAGTTCAGCGCGGGCAGCAGGGCCGCGCGATAGTCCGGCGTGGCCACGGCCCCAAAGGTGACGCGGCCCTGGTCCATCGTCGCGCTGAACCAGTGGGGGTGGCGTTCGGTCTGCACCGTCACCACCCGCGTGCCCAGGTGCAGGTGCCACCTCCCTGTCGCTGCGTCGGGCCGCCGCAGGGCGTGCAACACGCTGGCAGCCCCCAAGATAGGGTGCCCCGCGAAGACCAATTCCTCCTCCATCGTGAAGATGCGCGCTTCCACCGCATCATCACCGTGCGGGAACAGAAAGATCGACTCGAATTGACGCATCTCGCTGGTGATGCGCGCCATGGTCGCGGCGTCTAGACCCCCCGCGTCGGGAAAGACGGCGAGGCCATTGCCCATGAAAGGGGTGCGGC
>JACDGC010000747.1 GCA_013815535.1 Ktedonobacterales bacterium | reverse complement strand
GTCCTCAGCCGCCAGAATAGCACTGACGAACTGGTTGGCGACATCCAGATGCGCGGAGGCTTTGATGGGCGCGATGGGATAGGTGGCGATGACATTCAGCGTGTCGGGGATGGTGATCTGGCTGACCGCCCCTGCGGCGGTGGCCGCGTCGGTGGTGTAGACGATGCCCGCGTCCGCCTCGCCCAACTGCACTTTATTCAACACCGCCTTGACATCGGTTTCATACGACACCACGTTTTTCAGGACGTTCGCCTGGTACGCCGCGCCATAGCTGGGATCTTTGCTGGCGTTCGCCAGGAATTGCACGCCATAGTCACCCACGGGCACCCCTTTCGCCCCCAGCACGATCTTCAAGCCCGCCTTGGCCAAATCTTGCGGCTGGGTGATCTTGCCAATGTTGGCCTTGGGGGTGATGATCACCAGCTTGTTACGGGCGAAGTTTTTCACGGCGCCTTGGTCCACGGCACCGCCTGTCACGACGACCGTCATCTGCGTGGTGTTGGCCGAAGCAAAGACATCCGCCGGCGCACCGTTGGTGATTTGCTGTGCCAAGGTGTTCGATCCACCAAAGTTGGGGACCACCGTCACGTTCGTGTGCGTTTTCTCAAATGCCCGGATGGCGTCTTTGAAGGCCCCCGTCAATGAGGCCGCCGCGAAGACGTTCAGCGTGATGGGTGCGCCAGTGGGCGAGGTCGCCGGGGCGGCGGAAGATGAACCACCACAGGCTGCCAGGGCCAGGGGAAGCGCGACCATGAGCAGCATGAGGGTGCGTCGCAAGGGTTGCATGAGTAAATGGACTCCTTGAATGAAGAAGGTGCGTGAAATGCCATGCGCGAACGACACAGTGCCGCCCACCACACAATACTACCCACAAAACCTTATCAAAGTCTAACCTGCTTGCAGGGTGATGAGCGCAACTGGTCCCCGGGTGCGGTTTCCCACGTGGGACGATTGGCTCCTCGCGCCCCACTTTGACGATGTGATATGATGCAGGGATAGAATCGCACTAGCTTGGGAAAGGCCCCCTGAAGACGCCTTGTTATGAACGAACAACAGCGAATGGGGACGGGCGAAACCGTGTTGCGCGTCGCTCCGTCATCCCTGATCGTGCTCATTGGCCCGGCATCATCGGGCAAGAGCACCTGGGCACACGCGCACTTCGAGCCGACGCAGGTCGTTTCGACGGATGGTTGTCGTGCCCTCATTGCCGATGACGAAAACGATCAAGAAGCCACGCGCGACGCGCTGCGTCTCTTTCACCGCATCATCACCGAGCGGCTGAAACGCGGCCTGCCGACCGTGGCGGATTCCACCGCGCTCGCCGCTGGCGCACGCGAAGAATTGCTGCGCGACGCCGCTCTGTATCACCGCCCGGTGGTGGCGGTCGTCTTTGCCATGCCGATGGATGTCCAGCAGTTTTGGAATGCTCAACGGCCACGCCGTGCACCGCCGCCCGTGTTGAGCGAGCATCGGCAGGCCTTGCAGCACACGCTGCACGCCATCTGCGACGAAGGCTTCAGCCAAATCGTCATCCTGCATTCCCCCGAAGAGATGCAGCGGTTGATCGTGCGCATCGGCTCTTTCAGCCCGGAAAACGATGTGGGGCCATTCGACATCATTGGTGATGTGCATGGCTGCTATGACGAACTCAGCGCGCTCTTGCGCGAACTGGGTTATGTGCCCCACGGTGACGGTTGGGCACATCCGCAGCGCCGCCGAGCGATCTTCGTCGGAGACTTGGCCGACCGTGGCCCACGCAACGTGGCCGTGTGGCGCACCGTCATCGACATGTGCGAGCATGGCAACGCGCTGCTGGTCATTGGCAACCATGACAACAAACTGATGCGCTGGCTGATGGGCCGCCCCGTTCGCATTGGCAAGGGCCTGCTTTCCACCATTTCCGAGATCGAATCGCTGCCCGAGCCCGAGCAGAGCGTTTTTCGCGCTCGTTTGCTGTCGCTGTTGCGGTCCACTCCTGGCTATCTGCTGCTGGACCGCGAACGCTTGGTGGTGACGCATGCGGGCATCCGTGACGACATGGTTGGGCGGTGGGACCGCCACATCTCGTCGTTCTGCCTCTATGGCGACGTGGCGGGCTATGACCCCGAGGGCATTCCCCAGCGCCGCAACTGGGCGATGGAGCGCATCGCCCGCCCCGGCGCGCCGCTGATCGTCTATGGCCACGTCGTCGTCGAATCTCCCGCCTTCATCAATCAAACGGTGGATGTCGACACTGGCTGTTGTTTTGGGGGCCGCCTGACTGCCCTGCGCTACCCCGAGCGCACCTTCACTTCCGTCCCTGCCCTCCAAGTGTATGCCGAGAAGCATGGGTGAAGCGCCACCGCGTGGGCATGAGCGGCGCTTGACGCAAAGAACTCGGCAACCTGAATAGCGTACAATACAGTGCCCATGAAGCTGGAAGAACATCATAGGAAACGGTATTTTCGCCGCAACGGAGCGCGCAGCGAGCCAATGACTGCCAGCGGGCGTGCCACGGTGTTTCTCATGCATCGCAACGCGCAGGATCGTTGGGACCAACGA
>JACDGC010000746.1 GCA_013815535.1 Ktedonobacterales bacterium | reverse complement strand
ATCACTGATAGGTGACGACAAGGGGAGCGGGCTTGAGCTGTGCCAGCACTTGCGCGGGCGTCATAATGGGTTGCTCGGCGCCACACGAAAGCGAGGGGACGGGGCAATCAGGGTAACTGAAAAAGAGCTTGAAGCCGGAATAGGGCGTGGGCAACCCCACTGCGAGGCTATTATATTTGGCGATTTTTTGGTCTGGTACGCCAAAGCCATCAATGTGCAGCACCGTCGAGACCAACGGCGATGTCTTGATCTTGTTGCGGTTGGTAATGGCACCATCAATGTATTGGTGGATGATCAACACCTTGCGCGGGATGTGGTAGAGCGCCGGAAGCTGGCTCAGTTGATCGATGACCCAATTGATATCCGCGCCATCGACGTGACCCAGATCGAAGACACCGGGATTCGGCTGGTTGGGATAGAAGTGGAACTCGGTATCGAGCGCGAGATGGATGAACGGATAGCGTTCCAGATAGGGCAGCATCTGCGACACCAGGGCGCGCACATCCGCCTTCCCAAACTGGAGATCGAGGAACAGCAACAGATTATTTTGCTGGCAATAGTCGATATAGGCCTGAATCCACTGGGGAGCGGAGAGCGCATTGCACCCCACTGGCAGCCCCACACCACAGCCCGTCCAGGTGTCGACCACCAGATCGATCCCTAGCTTCACCGGATGCTTGGGGTCCGCAGCGGCATATTGCTGACCGACCTGTTGCAGTTTCGGCAAAAAGCTGAAGGGTTTGGTGGAGACGGGACCATTGAAATCAATCCCCGAGAAGACATAGCCATAGAACGCAACGATGCGGTTATTGGGCAGGGCCGCGTCAGCCCCCGGATCAAACGGCGCGGGTGGCTGGGTAGGGATGGGGGTTGGTGCCAACGAGGTCAATGCCGTCCCCTTGGGGGTGATGAAAAGGCTCGACAGCACGACGATGGCCGCGAGTGCCGCCATGATCACGAACGAAACGACTGCGGTTGAGCCCAAGGTACGGGCCGTCACTTGCTCGATCTGGCTGCGCGTGGGCGAGGGTGCCGGAACGGCGCTTCCTTGGGGACGACGCCGTTGCGTTGGCGTGCCAGGCTGCCCACGCGACTGACTCACGATAGTTCCTCATTATCTTTTTGTGTGATGGCTTCATCGCGAGCAACCGTGGAAGCGCCAGGGATAGCCGCCGGATGAAATGCCTCACCAGTTTGCCCGACTTCACCCAATTTGTCAAGATGCGTTCGCCAAATGGATAAAAGCCGCGCTCCCCACATCGGCGACAGGGGGAGCGCGGCGTGCCAGGGCGATTGCTAGACCGTCATATGGGTGTAATCGACCTGGCGCTGCTTGCGGCGCACAATGCGCATCAGCGAGTGGCGGGCATCATCCACACGGTTATTGCCGATCTGAAAGGCCACAACGGAGCCAACCAACAGGCCCGTTGCCCCCCCCAAGAGGATGCCTTGCAGGAAAAAGCGGTTGCGAAACATCTTCGTCATCGCGGGAAACCTTCTCAATCCAAAATGTGATGGGCGCGTTGCACTCAACGGGCCGTTTATTCAACGTAGAGCAAGCGTGGTGCCGCACTCCACAAGTTTTCGAGTTGGTAAAATTCGCGTTCCATCGGGCCAAATACGTGCAGGATGACATCGCCAAAGTCGTAAAGCACCCACCCCGTATCCGCGCTGCCCTCACGATGGTGCACATCCACGCCAACCTTGCCCAGTTCTTCATCCACCGCTTCCGCGATGGCGGCGATCTGGCGCAGGTTCATACCCGTGCATATCACGAAATAATCCGCGATCACGGTCAACTCACGGACGTTCAACATTACCACGTTTACCGCTTTTTTATCCGTAGCGGCATCAACGGCCAGGCGCGCGATTTCAGAGCTTTCCAGTGCTTGACCCTCCTGCGATGGTGCGTCCTCTCGGCTGACGCGGGATTTCATGTTCATACTGTAGCACAACCGCATCGGGCAGCGCTGCGAGAGATCTCACTTAACAATACGACATTTCATGGGCAGATCGCACCCTGGTGGGCCGTTCTTCCCACCAACTATGGGACCCCCGCATGAGATATACTGTCGTGAGCGACGCGTCGCATCCAATTGGATGATACGTATCACCCACAACGTAGAGCGTTTGTTGCGACAACTTCCCAGAAAAGGATGTCCTTTCACCATGGCTACGACGACCCCCGCGAACTCCGCCGCGCAGCCCGATTCCCATGAGGCCATCGCCTTCGCGCTGACCGACACCCCCATTTTCACCCTCACCCGTGAGTTGACCGACCTCTGGGCCATTCAATCATTGTTGCAATGGGATCAAGAAACCCAGATGCCCCCCGCCGCCAACGGCGTGCGCAGCGAACAAATTGGCGTCATGGAATCTGTGATCCACGAGCGCAACACTGCCCCCGCGCTGGGCAAGGCGATCGAAGCGGCTGAAGCAGCCTTGACTGCCACACCAGAGCGTTTCAGTGAGGCCGACCGTGCCCTGGTGCGCAACACCCGCCGCGAGTTCGACCAACGGACGAAACTGCCCGCCGACTTTGTGC
>JACDGC010000745.1 GCA_013815535.1 Ktedonobacterales bacterium | reverse complement strand
CCTCATGCATACCATCGCTGTCTGGACCACGACGCTTCTGGGCTTGCCTGCCTTGCAGTTGGCTCACCTCATCCCGTAAAAAAACACGCACATCGGGTCACGTTAATGAGAGAGAGGCCAAACGGATGATAAACGTCCGTTTGGCCTCTCCGTTTGGGGAGCAATCCGGTCAATAGGGCACGGAAATAGTGGGGGTGTTGTTGATGGTGTTCACACAGCCCGCAATGGTAACTTTGTTATTATTGAAGGTCACCGAGCTACACGTATAGTTCTTGGTGATGTTCGTTGGTGTGCTGCCACTCGACACATGATAGTGTTCTTGCACGTTGACGAGGCAACCGCTGGTTTTAGCAGCCGTGCTGAAGGTGAATTCATCCTGGGCATCCGCCCCCGCACTGGTATACAGCAGCGTCCCCGTCGCGCAATGCGCGAAAAGAGTGGCGAAACATTGGGTGATAGCCCCATAGTTCGCGGGCGAAAGGCCCCCAGGGCCTTCGTCGATCATGCCGCAATTCACTGGGGCGGCGGTGGTCGCTGTTGGCACAGTGGTCGCTGTCGCGGTGGGTGGGGTGGTTGGGATCGCAGTCGCTGGGCTGCCCGCAGATGATGTTGTGGTCGCACCACATGCGAACACGCCAAAAGCCGCAACGCAGAGCAGTGCTAGTGTTCCGACGGTTCGCCATAATCGCGCCATATAAGCTGCCTCCTTTATGAGCGTGGGACTCCTGCATCCTAGAAGTACGTACCCAACAGGTCAGCAAATGTGCGATTTCGGTCGTTTTCTACGCAGGGATGGCGATGGTGCCATTGGTAAAGTGGGAATCGCAGCCCGTGAGGATGGCCTTGGAGCCGTTCTGGGTGGCATGGGAACAATAATAGAAGTTGCGCGTTTCGCTGCCTTTGACGGGCTGGATGTGGTCGTTGACATAGATCTGGCACACGCCTTTGATCCGTAACACGGTGAAGGTGTAGTCGCGCAGGCTGTCGCTGCCACGCGTGGTGAATTCCATAAAAGCAGACTGGCACGTGCTGAACGTCCCCGTCAAGCAGCCGGTGATAGTGGCGTAGCCCGGCGCGGGCGGCGACACACTGCCATCGGTGTTCTGTGTGATGGTGCCACATTGGATGCCCGTAGTGGCGGTAGCGGTGGCCCCAGCATCCGCTGTGGGGGCTGCCGTCGGGGGGTACGTCGCAATGATGGTGGGGCTGACCAGCGGCGTCGCGCTCGCCAGCGGCGTGGTCGCTTCCCCAGATGACGTGCCACACGCGGCCAGCAGCACCCCCAACATCCCCAAAACAGCCCATGGCGCAACACACGTAGCATCAGCAAAAATCCCCTTCCACAGCCAGCATCACGATTCATTCTAACGCAAGGGACGATGCAGCGCCACAGATGGTGACGCCGCACGGTAAAGTTTCCATTCAGCGACGGAGGCTGAGCAGCGCGAAGATGCCAAAAACGGCGATGATGACTCCGGCACTGCGGTTGATCACTGCCAACCACTGCGGGGTGAAGCGCGTGCGCACCAGCGCCACGCCGCCCGTCAGCGCCAACCACCATGCCGTCGAACCCGCAAAGACGCCCAGCACCGTCACCACGGCTGCCAGCGCGCCCCCTTGCCCACTCCCGATCCCAATTCCCGCGAAGATGGCCACGAATGAGAGGATCGTGAGCGGGTTAGTCAAGGTCAAGCCGAGGGTCGAGAGGTACGCCCCGACATACCCCACTGTCGTGGGAGTTGCCGCAGCGCGGGTGGCGGGCGGCGTCAGCAGCGTGCGGATGCCAAGGTAGATGAGGAAGAGGCCGCCAATCAGCCGAACCCAGCTTTGCTGCCCCACCAAAAAGCTCGCCACAACCGTCAGCCCAAACGCCGCCACCGCTCCATAGAGGCCATCCGCCGTGGCGATGCCTAACCCCGACACGAACCCATAGCGCCAGCCGTGGGCGACCGTGCGCCCGATGCACAGGACGCTCATGGGGCCGACCACTGCCGCCACCGACAGACCAATCACCAAGCTACGCAGAAAGATGCCCAATTCCATTGCCTCGTGCTCCCTTCATGACGCCATAAAAATCCGCCAGAGCCATCGATGATGGTCTGGCGGAGGGCGACGTTGCTACTTTTGTTCCTCAGATGAGGCGCAGGCACACGCGCGGCCAACCAGACCAGAACATCTGCTGGTTCGCCTGTTGCTGATGTGTGTGACGCATGGTGCCTCTCATGAAGTGTGTTTCCCCGGTTGGGAGGAAGATGCCAATACTATAGCACAGCTAGGCTCACCGTTCCTTCTCTCTATGCGTTTATGGAGAGGAGAATTACGGCGGCGCTTACTTGGCGCGCTGATAGACGTGGATGGCGCGCTTCTCGGCGGAAAGAACGGCCTCGCGCAGGGCCTCGCTCAAGGTGGGGTGCGGGTGCGTCGTCTCGATGATCTCGCTCACCGTCAGTTCGCCTTGCATGGCCAGCGAGAACTCGGTGATGAGGTTCGTCGCGTCGGGGCCGATGATGCTGGCCCCCAAGATCTCACCATATGACCCAACCAGCAC
>JACDGC010000744.1 GCA_013815535.1 Ktedonobacterales bacterium | reverse complement strand
AGCGTATATGGCACAGCCGCAGGTTCCGGCATGGGTCGCCGATGCCGTTTTTTACCAGATCTTCCCCGACCGTTTCGCGCGGGGGGTGGGGCTGGCCAAGCCACGCAACCTGGAAGCGTGGGATGCCCCACCGACCGTCGCGGGCTATAAAGGGGGCGATCTGGTGGGGCTGCGCGACCGGCTGGACTATCTGCAAGACCTGGGCATCACCGCGCTCTATCTGAACCCGATCTTCGCGGCGACGGCGAACCATCGCTATCACACCGCTGATTACCTCATGGTCGATCCATTGTTGGGAGGCAATGCCGCCTTCGCCGCCCTCCGTGATGAGGTGCATCGCCGTGGCATGCGGCTGATGCTGGATGGCGTCTTCAACCATTGCAGCCGGGGCCACCTGTTTTTTAGCGACGTGCTAGAAAACGGTCCCGCGTCGCCGTGGATCGACTATTTCACCATCCAGGATTGGCCGCTGCACGCGTATGATGAGACTGGCCCGGCGAATTACGAGTGCTGGTGGGGGCTGCGCGCCCTGCCGCGCTGGAACACTGACCACCCCGCTGTGCGTGAATATCTGATGCGGATCGGTGAACATTGGGTGCGCCAAGGCATCGACGGCTGGCGGCTCGACGTGCCCAACGAGATTCATGAGCCCGGCTTTTGGGAAGAATTTCGCCAGCGCGTGCGCGCCATCAATCCCGCGACCTATATCGTTGGCGAGATTTGGAGCGATGCCAGCGCGTATCTGGCGGGCGACCAATTCGACGCGGTGATGAACTACCTGTTCACGGAAAGCGTCATCCAATTCATCGGCCAGGAGCGCACCCGGCAAGAATTGGTTTCGGGGATGGGCTACTACCCCTACCCCGCGCTCGACGCGGCGGCGTATGCCAACAAGATCGATGCTGTGCTTCAGATGTATCCGCCGGAGATCACCGCCGCGCAGTTTAACCTGCTCGCCAGCCACGACACCGCGCGGCTACGCGACATCTTCAGCGGAGACGAGGCGGGCGTGCGGCTGGCGACGCTGTTGCTGTGCACTTTCCCTGGCACTCCCTGCATCTATTATGGCGACGAGATCGGCCTGCCCGGTGGGCGCGACCCGGATAATCGTCGCGCCTTCCCATGGGACCACCCCGAGGCGTGGAACACCACGGCGCGAGCCTATCATCGGCAGTTCATCGCGTTGCGGCAGGCGCACCCCGCCCTGCGTCATGGCACCTATCACCGTCTGTCGCCCAGCAGCGACGCGACCACAGGGATGGCCTATGCCTTTGCCCGCCAGCACGCTGATGAGACGATCATCGTGGCCATCAACGCTGGCACTGCCACGGAGCATGTGCCGCTGCGCTTGCCCACTGTGTCGCTGGCATCGGCAGAGGGCGCGCCGCAGGTGCTGCTTGGGCCAGCGGAGGCGCTCCGTCGCCAGGGGGATGGGCTAGAGGTGACGGTGCCCCCGCGAGACGCCTGCGTCCTCCTGCTGTGAAACAGCTCTGGTTGGAGAGATAGCGTGTTCATCACTTCCGAAAAGTCCCTGGACAATCATGCGGTATGGTATGATTGTTCTATAGTGAGGGGGCACGTGATGGAACTCGTTCAGCCAACCACCGCGTTTTATGATGTCAGCCAGGTCGTGCGCTATGTGCGGGCGACGCTGGAAGACGACGACCAACTGCAAGACCTCTGGGTGCGTGGTGAAGTGTCACAATTCACCCAAGCGGCCTCGGGGCACTGGTATTTCAACCTCAAAGACGAAGAAGCGTTGTTGCATTGCGTCGCCTATCGCCAGAGCCGGGGGGGCATGACGCGGCTGGCGACGGGCAAAGACATCTTGGCACATGGCCGACTGACGGTGTACCCCCAGCGCGGTGATGTGCAACTGATCGTTGATCAGGTGGAAGATGTCGGCATCGGCGCGCTCTACCAACGCTTCGAGCAACTCAAGGATGAATTGGCGCGCATGGGCCTCTTCGACCCCGAGCGCAAGCGGCCGCTCCCCATCAGCCCCGCCGTCATCGGCATCGTCACCTCCGCCAACGCGGCAGCGCTGCGCGACATCGTCCGCACGCTGCGGGGGCGCTGGCCGCTGGCGAGCGTGCTGGTGGCCCCGACGCTGGTGCAGGGCAACGATGCGCCAGCGGGCATTGTGCGGGCGCTGGGGTGGCTGAACGCGCAACCCGATGTCGAGGTCATCATCATCGCACGTGGTGGCGGTTCCATCGAGGATCTGTGGGCCTTCAATGATCGCGCGGTGGCGTTGGCCATCGCGGATTCGCGCATCCCCACCATCACTGGCATCGGCCACGAGACGGATTTCACCATCGCCGATTTCGTGGCCGATTTGCGTGCCCCCACGCCCACCGCCGCCGCTGTCGCCATCTCGCCCGACATCATGGGGCTGCGTGCCCTCATCGCGGATGCGCGCCAACGCCTCACCAGCAGCGCGCATGACCGTCTGGACGCCCAGCGGGCCGGGTTGGAGGATCTCAGCCATCGCCTGGGCCGTGAGCATCCCCGTGCCCGCCATCTGCGCGCCCGGCAAGATCTGGCCG
>JACDGC010000743.1 GCA_013815535.1 Ktedonobacterales bacterium | reverse complement strand
CTCGTGGGCCTGGGCGGGGCAATGGTGGGCATGATCTGGCTGGGCTGGCCCGCGCTGCGGCGTTGGCTGGCGGGCTGCGTGGCGATCGGCTGCGCTGGCGTGGCCCTGCTGCTGGCCACCGGACGGCTCACCATCGCCGCACTGCTGGCGCGGCTGGGGTGGCGACCGCTGACCGACGCCGCGCTCAGCACCAACGTCACCGATGCCAACTTCTCGACGGTGGAGCGGTTGGCGCATTGGGCAGCGGCGTGGCGCATGTTTGTGGCGCATCCCCTGACCGGTGTGGGGGCGGGCAACTATGGCGTGACCTACGCGGCATATGCTGTGCCGCGTTGGCCGTTGCCCTTGGGCCATGCCCACAACCTCTATCTGCACATGCTCGCAGAATTAGGCATTGGGGGATTACTCTGCTATCTCACCATCCTGGCGGCGAGTGGCTGGGTGCTGCTGCGGGCCTGGCAGCAAGCGTCGCGCCCTGGCGATGGCCAATGCTCGCAGCTTTTTGCGCTTCCGTGGTGGCGCGTGGTGCAGCCAGAGGGCGTCCCTGCATCTGCGCTGTGGTTGGTGCTTGGCTTGTTTGGCATCCAATTCGCGCTGATCATCCATAACGGTTTCGATGACTTGACGACGCATAGTTTGTTGGTGGAATGGGCGCTTTTGTTGGCATGTAGCCAAACACGACCTTTTGATCGTTTGATAAAGGGAGAAACCCTGAATCGGCACAGTCAGCGACCTCACGCCTGAAAGGGCGGGGGTATCCTCACCACGACTTTTGATGAACGAGGTTCCTGAGTCATGTTGCAACGGCGTAATCGGTCCCGTGGCTTGCGACGCGGTCGCCTTACGAGTATGGTGGCGGGGGCGAGTTTCGTCTTGGGGGCGGTCGGCTGGCTCGCGGTGAACGAGCAAGGGCGACGCATGCGCGTCGCGTTGCGTGCCAGCATGCAGCATATGACGCCGCCAGCACGGCAGTGGCTTGGGCGTTCGTGGGAATGGTGGATGCGCGGCTGGCGCGATCCCTGGCGGGGCGTCCGTGCGCAAGTGACCGCTGCGGCGACCGGGGATGTGCTGGAGGTTGGCGTGGGCACCTGGCCCAATGTGCGCCGCTATCGCAACCAGGGACGGCTGATTGGTGTGGAAGATCAGCGCAGCAGCGCCTTCATTGCGCGGCAACGGGTGCAACGCTATCACCCCACCGCCAGGCTCGTCCGTGCCTCCGCCAATGCCCTGCCCTTCCCCGATGCGAGTTTTGACACGGTGGTGGCTTGCCTGGCGCTGTGCACTGTTCGTGATCAGGCCGAGGCACTGCGCGAGATCGCGCGGGTGCTGCGGCCTGGGGGAACGTTGCGCTTTTTGGAGCATGTGCGCTCGTCACATCCACCCCTCGCCTGGCTGCAACGCGGATTGACGCCATTTTGGCGCATTCTGGCCGATGGTTGTCATATGGATCGTGATACGATTCGCGCGATCGGTGACGCGGGCTTCACCATCACCGAACTCGAACCGAGCCGCACCGGTTGGTGGCTGACGCGCCCGACTTACTGTGGGACGGCTCAACCACCTCTGAGCCCATCACCTTCTACCCTGCATCACACAAGCGAGGCACTGTGAAGACACTGCATCATCGTCTGACTGGCCTGCCTGATGGGCGTTGGAACATCCTGGTTATGGGACTCGATATCGCGTTCTTTACTGTTGGGCTGAATATCAGTTCGTCCTATGCGATCTTGCCGCTTTTCGCGGCGCATCTGACCCACCAAAACTCATTAATCGCGTTGATTCCCGCGCTGCGTACCATTGGCATCTTTGGTCCACCGCTGTTGGTGGCTGGCATCGTGGAGCGGCGCACGCGCGTCAAGCCCTTCATGCTATGGACGACGCTTTTCGAGCGCATTCCGTTTCTGTTGTTGGCGGTGGCGGCCCTGCTGCTGGCGCGTGGGCAAGACGGCGCGTTGCTGGTGCTCTTCTTCATCTTGGTGTTTACGCAGGCGCTGGGGAGTGGCTTGACCTTTCCTTCGTGGTTAGACTTGATCGCGCGAGCGATTCCAAACCACGTGCGGGGGCGCTTTTTGGGCAACTCCACAGGGATTGGCAACATTCTGGGGACGGGGGGGGCTGCCCTGGCAGCGGCCATCATCGTCGGTCTGGCCTGGCCGGTGAACTATGCCCTGTGCTTCATCTTGTCATTCGTCGCGGTTACCATCTCGTTTGGTTTGTTGGCCAGCGTGCGCGAACCCGAGCGCCTCGCCGTGCAGACACCAAACACGGGTACGGCGTTGATGCGCGGTGGCCTGTGGGTGCGCAGCATGGGGGCGGTTGTGCGCGGCGATCCGCTGTTTCAGCCCTATCTGATTGCCACCGCGTTCAGCGGGCTGGCGATGCTGGGGAGTGGTTTGTTAGCGGTGGCCGCGTTAAAGCAAGCGCACTTGAGCGAGCAGGTCGTTGCCTTCGAGGCGACGGTGCTGATCATCGCCTCCACGGCTGCGAATTTCTTTTGGGGGTGGTTCGGCGACCGTTTTGGTCATCGGTTGGTGCTGGTGTGGGGGTCGGGC
>JACDGC010000742.1 GCA_013815535.1 Ktedonobacterales bacterium | reverse complement strand
CCGTCAGTCTGCGCTACTTCACGGTCTATGGGCCACGCCAGCGCCCCGACATGGGCATCCATAAATTCATCCGCGCCACCCTGACTGGCCAACCAATCACCATCTATGGTGATGGCAGCCAAACGCGGGACTTCACCTTCATCAGCGACATCGTGGCGGCGAATCTGGCGGCGGCGGCGCAGCCCCTCGCGCCGGGCAGCATCTACAACACCGGTGGTGGCTCGCGCATCAGCGTCATGGCGCTCATCGACCTCATCGCGGAACTCGCGGGCCAGCGCACCGACATCCAGCACATCGCCAAGCAGGCGGGGGATGCCGAACACACAGCAGCCGACCTCAGCGCCGCCCGCCGCGACCTCGGCTTCGCTCCCCAGGTGGGCCATCGCGCAGGATTGGCCGCGCAGATCGCCTGGCAACGCGCCGGTTTGGCCGAAGGGTGGCTGAGCTAAGCACTGGTCCGCTCGTTGACACCCTTACCAACTGCATGGTATCCTGGTGACAGAACCTCAGCGCGAAACATGGTCCGGCGCGGGTAGTGCACAGCGAGCCGTGGGGTGGTGCGACACGGCGGCGACCCAGCCAGCGACTTCCCTTTGCGCTTGCTTCTCGCGATCCCCCACCTGGGGCGAAGCGAGACGGCGCGCCCACCGTTAGCCGGGCGACGAAAGTGGCCGCGCCCCCACCCCCATATGCTTTGGCGCGGCAACCCAGGTGGTACCACGTCAGTGCGCGCTGCTCGTCCTGTGACGATTGCGGCGCGCACTTTTTTATTGAAGGAGACACCACCCATGCTGGATCTCGCGTTCATTCGCGCCAACCCCGACATCGTCAAAGACGCCGCCACGCGCAAGCGCGTCGCCATCGACATCGACCACCTGCTGGCGCTCGACACCCGCACCCAAGAACTCCGCCGCCAGGTGGAGGCTGCCCGCGCGCGCCAGAATCAACTCTCGAAAGACATTCAGGCGGCGGGCAAAGACCAAGAGGCCCGCATCGCTGCCATCGAGGCGGGGCGCGCCGTCGCCGCCGAAACGAAGGTGCTGGAACCGCAACTGCGCGACCTGGAAGTCGAACTGCGCGACCTGCTGCTGCGTGTGCCCAACATCCCCGACGCCAGCGTCCCCACGGGCCGCGACGAGAGCGAGAACGTCGAATTCAAGAAGGTGGGCACCCCGCGCGACTTCGGCTTCACCCCCCAGGACCACGTTGCCATCATGGCACGGCTGGATATGCTGGACGTGGAGCGTGGCGTGCGCGTCGCTGGCTCGCGCAGCTACATCCTGAAAGGCGACGGCGTGCGGCTGGAGATGGCCTTGATCCAGTTCGCCATCGACCGCATCAGCCAGAAGGGCTTCACCCCGCTCAGCGTCCCCGCGCTGGCCCGCGAGTTTTGCTTCATCGGCAATTCGCAGTTTCCGCGTGGCAAAGACCAAGTGTACGCGCTGGAAGGCGAGGGCGAGGCTGACGAACCCCAACTCTTCCTGGTGGGCACCGCCGAGGTTGCCATCACTGGCATGCACAGCGGCGAGATCTTGGATGGCGCGGAACTGCCCATCAAATATGTCGGTGTGTCGCCCTGCTTCCGCAAAGAAGCAGGCACCTATGGCAAAGACACCAAGGGCATCATGCGCGTCCACCAGTTCACCAAAGTGGAGCAATACATCATTTGCCAGAATGACCACGAGGAATCGGTGCGCTGGCACGAGGCGCTGCTCGCCAACGCCGAAGACATCGTCACTGCCCTGGAAATGCCCTACCATGTGGTGCTGGTCTGCACGGGCGACCTTGGCGACGGGCAGGTCAAAAAGTATGACATCGAGTGCTGGGTGCCCAGCGAGGGAGCCTATCGCGAAACGCACTCGGACTCATATTTTCACGACTATCAGGCGCGGCGGGCGAATGTGCGTTACCGCGATGCCGAGGGCAAGGTGCGCTTCGTCCACACCCTCAACAACACGGCGCTGGCCAGCCCGCGCATCATGATTCCCCTGCTTGAGAACCACCAGCAGGCTGATGGATCGGTGACGATCCCCCCGGCCCTGCGCCCCTACCTGGGTGGGCAGACGGAATTCCGGCCCAAGCGGTAGAGGCTGCCACCCCTGGCCCCCCTTATCCACGGATGAAGACGGGCCAGGGGTGGGCCATTCCCGCTAGCGCTTCACCCCACGGATATAGCGCACGGTGATCGTCCCCGTCACCGCGTAAAAGATGAAGAGCACGAAGAGCAGGGTGTAGCCCAACGTCGGTTGGCCACTGATGGCGAACAGACCCCCCACGCTGAAGGCGGTGATGACGAACGCGCCAATGATGTAGGACAACACTTGGGGAAGCGTCAGGGCGATGTTCCAGATGCCCATGTCGCGCGCATAGTTGTCTTCATTCGGCAGCACGTCTGTCACCAGTGCCCAGTCCACACTGACATACGCGCCATAGCCCAGGCCAAAGATGGCTGCGTTAATGAAGGTGACCTGCACGCCCAAGCTCGGCAGCAGGATGGGCGACACCAGGAAGATCACCCCCACGACGGCCATGAAGGCCCCCGAGAGGTACAC
>JACDGC010000741.1 GCA_013815535.1 Ktedonobacterales bacterium | reverse complement strand
GCCTATCTGGCTGCCCCCCAAGCGCCGCACCCGAATCTGGCGCCAGCGACGACCCACAGCTACCCGGCCCTCTCGTTTTTGCTGGCGCTCCCTTCCATCTGGGCAGGGCTGCCAACGCTGGGCTATATGCAAGTGGCGGCGCTGCTGGCGCTGATCATCGCGCTCATCGCCACCGCCCCAGCACGCCTGCGCCCCATCATCGCGCTGCTGTGCCTGCTAGATGTCGATGGCATCCGGTCTGTCGCCAGCTCTGACTTCGCCATCTGGACGACGGCGGGGGTGGCGCTGGTGTGGCTCTTAGCCCACAGGAAAGGCGAAAGTTGGCCAGAAATCCAGAGGCAGCGCGCTCCGAGGCGCGGTGTGTCTCGCTGGCTTGCGGCGTGGCGTGCCAGCCAACCATGGCTCCCGGCCATCGCGCTGGGGCTGGTCTGCGCGGTGCAGCAGACGGCGTGGTTTTTCGCGCCCTTCTATCTGGTGTGGGTCTGGCGCACCTATGATCTGCAACGGGTGTTGCGCGAGGGGGGCGTCGCGGTGGGGGCATTCCTGCTGGTCAATCTGCCGTGGATCGTCTCGGCGACGGGGCCATGGCTGCGCAGCCTCTTTTTGCCTGTGACATTGCCGCTCTTCCCCACGGGTGGGGGCCTCGTAGGGTTGGGGCTGGGTGGCGCGCTGCCGCTCTGGCCACCAGCGATCTATGCGCTCTTAGAAGTGGGGGCATATATGGGCCTGCTGGCACTATACGCGCGCTGGCACTCACGCGTCCCCCTTGCGGGGTTGCTGCTGCCGATGGTCGCGCTGCTGCTGGCATGGCGCAGCCCCAGCCGCTACTTCATCTTGCTGCCGTTCCTGGCGATTGTGGCGCTGGTGCTGACGCTGCGGGCTGCCCCTGGTGGCGGTAAGGAACTATCGTGATGAGCGCTTCATCGGTGTGGCGCAATGACGGTTTTCGGCGCGTGTGGGCGGGGCAGACGGCCTCGATTTTTGGCGACCGCGTGACGGATGTGGCGCTGCCATTCCTCATCCTGGCGGAAACGCACGCGCCCTTCGACGCGGCGCTAGTGGCGGCAGCGCGCTATGTGCCGATGGTCGTCTTGGGCCTATTCGCGGGCGTGGTGGTGGATCGCGTCTCGCGGCGGGCGGTGCTGATCGCGTGCGATCTGGCGCGGGGGCTGGCGTTGGCGGTCATCGTCGCGCTGGCAGCGCTGCACCACGCGGCATCACTCTGGCTGCTGGCGGGCATGCTCGTGGTGCTGGGCATCGGCCAGTTGGGCTTCCAGGCGGCCTATTGGGCATGGCTGCCCGATGTCTTGGGCGAAGACCTGTTTGGGCGCGGCGCGGCGGCGCTCGAAGCCGCCGACGCCGCTAGCACGCTGGGCGGTCCTGCCATCGGCGGCGTGCTGGTGGGGGCCATCGGTCCAGCGCTGGCACTCGGGGCTGATGCATTCTCGTATTTTGTTTCGGCGGGGACTTTGCTCACGGTGCGCGACACGCTGCCGCCGCCGACGCCGCCGCCATTTGCGTGGGGCGCACTGTGGCGCGAGGTAGACGAGGGGCTGCGGGCCATCACCCATTCCCCACAGCAGCGATTGCTGAAGGGGTTGGGAGCCGTGGTGTACATCAGCACGGGCAGCATCGCCGTCCTGCTGGTGGTGCTGGGCGACGTGCGGCTGCATCTGCCCGCGTGGCAGACGGGGCTGATCCTCGCGGCGGCAGGCATTGGCGGGCTGGTCGGCAGTGCCAGCGCGGCACGCTTCTTGGCGCTGCCGCCGATGCGGGCGCTGGCGGGCATCTTCGCCGTGGCGGCGGTGGGCATGGGGCTATTATGCATCGCTACCTTCTTGACGGGGGGCGCGGCATTCATCCTCGCTTTCGTCGCCAATTTGATCTTGGATGGCGCCGTGTCGCTCAGCTTCATCATCACCGGGACGACAAGCGTGCTCGTCACGCCACGCGCGGTACGGGGGCGGGTGAACGGCGTCAGCAACCTCTATGCGTCGGTGATGCGCGGCGGGGGCTTGCTGGTGGCGGGTGCACTGGCCGCCATGGGCAATCCACTGCCCGCCTTCGCTGCCATCGGGCTGGCATTCGCGGTGGCGGCCAGCACGGCAGGGCGAACACGCGTCAGCTTCACCGCCCCGGATGTGTTATGATCTGGGGTAAGCTACCCAGGAGGTTATGCGATCATGCTGGCAACGATGCCGCGCCGCGTGCGCGTGGTGGAAGTGGGGCCGCGCGACGGCCTGCAAAACGAAAAGACGGTCATCGCCACCGCTGACAAACTGCGTTTCATCGCGCTCTTGAACGAGGCGGGCTTTCCAGCCATCGAGGTGACCTCCTTCGTCAGCCCCAAGGCGATCCCACAACTGAGCGACGCCGCCGAAATCTTTCCCGCCATTGCGCAAAAACCAGGCACCGACTATCCGGTGCTGGTGCCCAATCTGCGCGGGATGGAGCGGGCGCTGGCCGCTGGGGTGCGCTCCATCGCCGTCTTTACCGCCGCGTCGGAGTCGTTTACCCGCGCCAACATCAATATGACCATCGCGGAGTCCATCAC
>JACDGC010000740.1 GCA_013815535.1 Ktedonobacterales bacterium | reverse complement strand
GGATGTGCGCGGTGGTGGGCATCTGGGCGATGATATCCCCCGCCGGACCGATGTGATCAGGGTGGGCATGCGTCAGCACCAGCGCGGTTAAGTCGCCAGCGGTGATGCCCAAGGCCGCCAACCCAGCCGCCAACGCGGCATCAGAGCTGCGCGTGCCCAGCCCGCAATCCACCAGCACCCATTCGCCGTCACCATGGAGCACGGTGACGTTGACGGTGCCGGGCGCAAATGGCACGGGCAAGGGAATGCGCCAGATGCCCTCGGCGACCACCAGCGGCACGCCGACCTCGCCCACTGCGCTGCTCAGGGGGGCCACACCGCCCTCATCGAATGATCCGATCTGCACGCCCGACTCCTTTATGCCCCAATAACAAGCCATTTCCTCTAGATTGTAACCCGTGCGGAGGATTGACACCATAGAGCCGGGGATAGGCTATGGCGCAGAAACGCCCCGGCGAACGAATTCACCGGGGCGTTTCGTGTGGAGGGAAAGCAGTTAATCGAGGTAGTCTTTCAGGCGGCGCGCTCGGCTGGGTTGGCGCAGCTTGCGCAAGGCCTTTGCTTCGATCTGGCGAATGCGTTCGCGAGTGACCTTGAACTCGCGGCCCACTTCTTCGAGGGTGCGGCTGCGCCCATCATCCAGGCCAAAGCGCAGTTGCAGCACCTTGCGTTCGCGGTCGCTGAGCGCGGTCAGCACATCTTCGACTTGCTCTTTCAGCAACTGGTGGTTGGCAGCTTCGGCGGGGGCGGGGGCGGAATGGTCCTCGATGAAATCGCCAAGATGGCTATCATCTTCCTCACCCACGGGGGTTTCGAGGCTGACGGGCTCCTGGCTGACCTTGATGATCTCGCGGACCTTTTCGGGGGTGATCTGCATATCCACTGCGATCTCTTCGAAGGTCGGTTCGCGGCCCAGGTCTTGCAGCAGGCGACGGCTAGTGCGGATGAGGCGGTTGATGGTTTCGACCATGTGGACGGGGATGCGGATGGTGCGGGCTTGGTCGGCGATGGCACGGGTGATGGCTTGACGAATCCACCACGTCGCATAGGTGCTAAACTTGAAACCTTTCGAGTAGTCGAACTTTTCCACCGCGCGCAGCAGCCCGATGTTGCCCTCTTGGATGAGGTCCAGCAAGCTCATGCCGCGCCCGATGTACTTCTTGGCGACGCTGACCACCAAGCGCAGATTGGCTTCGGCCAGCTTGCGCTGAGCTTCCTCGGCGGTGAAGACAATGGCACGGTTGCGCTGACTGAGCGGTTTCAGTTTCTCTTGTGCCCCTTTTTCCATCCGGCGGGCAAGGCGCACCTCTTCCTCAGCCGAGAGCAACGGCACCCGCCCGATCTCGCGCAGATACATGCGTACGGGGTCATCCAGGCTGCTTTCGAGATCGGCAACGACCAGTCCCAGGCCCTCGTGGGCGTCCCAGCGTGGGTTTGCCAGCACCTCAGCTTCGGGTTCGACATCCCAACTCTTGTCCACATGGGGCAACTCAACCTCTTCGGCGACGAATGGCTCATTCACTTCGACAAGCTCAGTGGGTCGAACATCCGCGTCTTCGTCGAGCAGGGGGGCATCGAGTTCGATGGCATCATCGTCGTCTTGCCGCTGATTGTGCCAGCCAGCGGCAGCCTCTATGCCAGCCTCATGTGACAGATCCACATCGGGCGAAATCACCAGACGTGCAGCCTTGTCTATCCCCTTAGAGACAGCCAACCCGCGATCACGATTACCCATCAGTCATCCCTCCACCAGCGTTATAGCATCTCGGTGCCGTACTGGGGCAACCGCGATACTATCACTCGCCTCTATCTAGGTTTGCAACACGTGTGTAGCGTCGAGCTTGTGCAGTTCCAGGGTCAAACGTTGTGCCTGCTGGCGCAACGTGCGTCCCGTTTCCCGGTCACCCGTCTGCTCCGCATCTCGTTGAAGATATGTGATTTCGTTGATGGCATCTTTCAGCCGTTGGCGCTTGATCCGTAAAGCGAGCTGGCGCGCAGTTTTCGCAAGCTGCGTGCGGTCCAGGTCCGGCTGCGCCGCAAATTGTGCTGACAGGCGTTCCGCTTCTTGGCGTAGCGGCTCTGGCTGCGTTGCCAGAAACTCGTCCACTGCGGACCGCGAGCGCGGCCCCCCCACAGAAGCAAGCAAAGAGAAAAGAGAGCGTGTCTCCGTTCCCCAAAAGTCACTTGCCCCAAGTATAACACATACCTCGGTGATGACTTCAGGGTACCCAAGCATGAAGGCGATGCAATGGTGCTCCAAGGCGTCGCCTGTGTTCGTGCCCCCAAATGAGGGAACCATTTGAGGGGGCAAGGGTGCCTTTGTTTCCTCACCAGACTGGTACTTTTCGGCTAATGGCTCAGGCGATTGCGTCCGTGCATGGGCCCCCTGTTGGGCTATATGTTCGCGACGGTACCGTTGCAGCTCCATCTGCGCGTCACGTTCTGGAATACGCAAGAGGCCCGCCAATTGCCGGATATAGGCATCTTGTTTTACGCGATCCGCGATGGGCGCGAGGATGGGGAAGAGCCTGCGCCCTGCTTCCGCCTTCCCTGCTGGGC
>JACDGC010000048.1 GCA_013815535.1 Ktedonobacterales bacterium | reverse complement strand
AGCGCGCGGACCTGCTCTTCGCGGCCCGATGTGCCAGGCGTTTCAGTGAGGCGCTTCAGCAAGGCCAGATTCAGTTTTTCGGCCAGATCGCTTTTGGGGGCGGCCACCGCCGTGTGGCCATTCGTCGTGCTGTTGAGGAGTGCTGTGCGCTCCTTCTTGCCTTCGCCTTTTTTTGCCATAACCAATCACCCTTCCATCCGTGCGTATTTCCGATTAGTATGACACATATCATACGCGCTACAGAAGGCAATTAGGACCTTTGTGGGAGGCCGAAAGTCACATCCCCACATAGCGGGCATAGAGTGACCGAGCGGTGGCTGGGTCGGAGGTCCCTCGGATGAGTGCGCGCCCATCGCTGAAGAGGGTCAGGTCAAAGGGCGCGACGCGCAGACGCACGAAGGCATCCCCACCCTGTTGCACCGTGCCTGCGTCGCGCCACCGCCCCGCGACAGCCGCCAAGTCAATCGCGGGCAGTCGTGTGCCCGCCAAGCGTTCCGGGCGAATCTGGATGGTGTCCTGGCCGCACAGGCGCGCGGCATCGCCCAGCGCCGCGCCATCCAGCCAGTCATATTCCCCACGTGCGCAGGTGGGGCAGTCGGGGTCCCGTGGCAAAGCAATGGCTTCATACGTGCCTGCCCATTGATCGAAGCTGCGCAGTTCGGGGCTGATGGCTGCGCTGCCCAGCAAGATTTTCAGTGCTTCGGTCGCGGCCATGCCCGTCACCATGCTCACCGCACCGTTGAGCACGCCCACGGTGTCGCAGGTGGCGGCGCTGCCCGGCGGCAGCGGGTCTGGCCAGACACAGCGCAGACAGGGAGTGCGCGTGCCATCGACCAAGGGCGCGTGGCAGTTGAGCGTCATCCCCTCAGCTCCCACCACCGCGCTATAGATCCAGGGAATCCCCGCCTCCACACACGCATCATTGATGAGATAGCGCGTCTCGAAGGCATCTGAGCCATCCAACACCAGATCGACCTCGCCCACCAGTTCGCGGGCCGCTTCGGCATCCAGATCCAGCACACGGGGCTCGATGGTAATATCCGCGTTCACCATGCGCAGCCGGTTGGCCGCCGCGCTGGCTTTGGGCGTCCCCGCGTCGGCATCCGCCTCGTCGAAAAGCATCTGGCGTTGCAGATTGCTCCATTCCACCACGTCGCGGTCGATGAGGATGAGGTGCCCCACGCCTGCCCGCGCCAGCATGTCGGCCAGATGAGTGCCCAGTGCGCCACAGCCGACCACCGCCACGCGTGCCGCCGCCAGCCGCTCCTGCCCCGCCCCGCCAATCGGCGCGAAGACCCGCTGTCGCGCATAGCGCATCATGCGTCCATCCGATTGCATTGCCATCGCTGTCACCTCACCTTCTGGCGTAAGTTTCCGCATAGGGGATGCCAGTGGTTCAGCTTTCGCGAGATGCTTGGCGAGTTACGTTGTCTGGGCAAAGATGGCGCGAAAGAACCCGACGATTTCTTCATCAGTGACGTCCAGCGTGGCTGCCCCCACCGTCCACTCAAACGCGAACTGATCGGGCAGCCGCGTGGATTGCAGCCCAGGCACCATGAAGATGCCACTCGTGCGCGAGGCTTCCAGCGCCGCCTGCATGATGGCCTCGCGTTCGCCACGCAGAAAGACGTGCATCATGTTGGTCTGGGGCGGATTGGGAACGATGGCGAGGTGGGGCAACTGGGCGGTGGTGAGCGCTGCCGCGATCGCTTGCGTTTTCGCCACATAGGTATCCATGTGGGGCAGATGCTGGTGCAGCCCCATCTTTGCGGCCAGCACAAAAGGATACAACTGATAGAGGTTGCCGCCATGGCGGCGCTGCCACACCCGCGCTTCCGCGATGAAGTCTTTGGGGCCAGCGAGCACGGCCCCGGCGATACCCCCGAGATCCTTATAAAAGGACACATAGACGCTCTCGAACAGCCCCGCGATTTCAGCGTAGCTACGCTGATAGAAAGCGTGGCACTGCCACAAACGCGCGCCATCGAGATGCAGGTGCAGCCCCTGGGCGCGTGCCCAGTCCGTCATGGCGGTGAGGTCTTCCCAGGTGGGCAGTTGTCCGCCGATCTCACGCTGCGGCAGTTCGATCAGCAGGGCCGCGAGGGGTTGGTTGATGGCTTGCAGGTCGGCCAAGGTCATCATGTGCGCGGGATTCCCCACCAATACGCCTTGCAGATGATGCAATTCGCGGTAACCTTGCTGCTCGAAGAGTTCCAGATGGCACGTGGGATGAAACGCGACACGATGCTTGCCCGTGCGTCCCGCCCAGATGCGCAGCGCGATCTGCTGGGCCATGGTGCCGCTCGGCATGAAAACCGCTGCCTCTTTGCCCAAAAGCGTTGCTATCTCTTGCTCGAAATCAGTGATGAGTTGGCCTTGGCCATAGGCATCACTCGTTGCGTCTGGTGCAATGCTGGCGGCAATTTCAGTGAGCATCTGGTGTGGGCGTTTGCGATGATGGCCCATGAGGAAGCGCGAGCTCTCGTTCCGCACCTGATCAATCTCACTGGTATCCATATCAACCTGTTCCTTTCCTCACAGCACCGGAGCTCAAGCATGGAAGGCGCGTCGTGTCTGTCGCCTGATTTCCGCATTACTATAGCACAATGCCACGGTTGTGCCATCGTCGCGTCTCCCACCCCATACACCCCTTCCCTGTGCTATGATCAATGTGAAGTACAGGAGCCAAAATCCTCCCTCTGTGAGTTGAGATAGCATTTATGAGCGTGCGCGGACTCCTCCCCATTTTGACGAAGCGGCCCGAGATGGAGCGGCTGCGCGATCGCTTGAGCCGCACGGCCAAGGCTGGCGAAGAAGCGACACCGTTGACCTTCGGCCTGCGTGGCGTGGCCGACGCAGCGAAACCCTATTTGGCGGCGGCATTGGCAGCCGCGACGAGCCGCCCCGTGTTGGTCGTCACCACCGACGAAAAACGGGCGCAAGCCTTCGCGGGCGCCATGGCGGCCATCTTGGGCGACCGCCCCGACACGGATGCGCCCCAGGCGATGCCCTTGCTCGACCGCGAGGCCATGCCGCTGGAACGGCTTTTCACCAATGCCGAAACCTTGCGGGCGCGCATGTCGGCGCTGCTCGCCATCATCGAAGCACGCACGAAAAAGCGCGACGAGAGCACAGGGGAGCCAGAAAAGACCCTATCCGCTTTGGTCATCGCCACCTCCATTCGCGCGCTCACCCAGCCGGTGATGCCGCCCGAGGAGTTCGCGCGGGCGACCGTGGCGCTGCAAGCTGGTGGGCAGGTAGACTACGCGACGCTGTTGGCGCGGTTGGCCGAGTTGGGCTATGAATCCGTCGCGGAAGTCGAGGAACCAGGGCAGATCAGCCATCGTGGCGGCATCATCGATCTCTTCGCGCCGACGCGGCCTCGCCCCGTGCGCATCGAGTTCTTTGGGGACACCATCGAGTCGCTGCGCAGCTTCGACATCGAGTCGCAACGCAGCCTCAACCCCATCGAGACGTTGCTGATTCCCCCCGCCCGCGAGGCGCTGCCCGCGCGCGGCCCCGACGCCGCCCGTGAACTGGGCCAGATCGATATCCACTCCGTGCACCCCGATGCCGCCGAGCGCTGGGCACGCGATCTGGACGCCCTGCGCCAACAGGCGAGCTTCGAGGATATCGCGCTCTATCTGCCCTATTTGCATCGCACCGCCAGCGTGTTGGACTATCTGCCCGCCGATGGCATCATCCTGTTGGATGGCCCGGATCATCTGGCGACCCTGGCGCTGGGGCAGGGCGACGAGGCCAACGCGGTGCGCGACCGTCTGGTGCGCGAAGGCGACATCCCCGATGGCATGCGTTCGGCCTTCATCGCGTGGGAGCATATCGAGGCGAATCTGGCCAAACGGCGCGGCGCGCACTTCGCCTCGCTGACGGCGGATCTGCCCGGCGCGGAGGGCAGCCAATGGGGCGACGCGGCGGGGGCCGACCTGCAACCCGCGAACAGCTTCGGCGGGCGGTTGCGTGCCTTTGCCCAGGAAGCCCGCAAGGGCGTCAGCGAGCGCCAGCGCATCATCGTTGTCACCAACCAGGCGCGGCGCATCGCGGAACTCTTCGCGGACGATCAGGCGCTGGGCAACAACACCATCCGCGTCGCGCCCGTCCCTACCCTGAATGACACGCCCGACACCGGCTCGCTCACCATCGTTCACAATGCCGCCCTCACCGAGGGCTGGCACAGCCGCGCACTGGCGCTCACCGTCTTCACCGACACCGAGATTTTTGGCTGGTCGAAGCGGCGGCAAGAGCAACGCAAAGGCTACAACACCCCAGCGACCTTCCTGGCGGAACTGTCGATTGGCGACTATGTCGTCCACATCGACCACGGCATCGGGCGCTTCGAGGGGCTGGCGAAGCTGGCGACGGACGGCGTGGAGCGCGAATATCTGTTGCTGGCCTATGCTGGCACCGACCGCATCTATCTGCCGACCGACCAGCTGAACCTCATCACGCGCTACATCGGCATGGGCGAGGCCGCGCCCGCGCTCAACAAAATTGGCGGCGTCGAGTGGGCACGGTCCAAGGAGCGCGCCCGCAGCAGCGCACGTGACGTGGCGAAGGATCTGCTGCGCCTCTATAGCATCCGCGACGCCACCCCTGGCCACGCCTTCCCGCCCGACAGCGCACAACCCTGGCTGCAAGAATTGGAAGATGCCTTCCCCTATGAAGAGACGCCCGACCAGGCCCGCGCCATCGCTGAGGTGAAGGAAGATATGGAACGCGACCGCCCGATGGACCGCCTGGTCTGCGGCGACGTGGGCTATGGCAAGACCGAGGTCGCCCTGCGGGCCGCCTTCAAGGCCGTGCTGGATCAAAAGCAAGTCGCCGTGCTCGTGCCCACCACCGTGCTGGCGCTGCAACACTACAACACCTTCTTCGAGCGGCTCAAAGGCTACCCCGTTCGTGTCGAGCTGCTCAGCCGCTTCCGCTCACCCAAGGAGCAAAAAGCGGTGCTCGAGGATCTGGCCACGGGCAAGGTCGACATCCTCATCGGCACGCACCGCCTGCTCTCGGCTGATGTCGTTTTCAGCGACCTGGGCATGATGATCATCGACGAAGAGCAGCGCTTTGGCGTGATGCACAAAGAGAGGCTGAAGCAATTGCGCACGGAAGTCGATGTGCTGACGCTGACGGCGACGCCCATCCCGCGCACGTTGCACATGGCACTGGTGAATGTGCGTGACATGTCGGTGATCGAGACACCGCCCCAAGAGCGCCTACCCATCCGCACCTACATCCGCGAGAATGAGGACGCGCTGATCCGCGAGGCCGTGCTGCGCGAACTGGATCGCGGTGGCCAAGTCTTCTTCGTCCATAACCGCGTCAAGGGCATCCAGCAGCTTGCCCAACACATCGAGGAATTGGTGCCCGAGGCGCGTGTCGCCGTCGCCCACGGCCAGATGAACGAGGACCGCCTGGAACACACCATGCTGGACTTCGCCAATGGCACCTATAACGTGCTCGTCAGCACCACCATCATCGAGAATGGCCTCGACATCCAGAATGCCAACACCATCATCGTCAACAACGCGGGCTTCTTTGGCCTGTCGCAGTTGTACCAGTTGCGCGGGCGCGTCGGGCGTGGCGCGCACCAGGCGTATGCCTATTTCCTCTACCATCAAGGCACCAAACTGACGCCCATCGCCGAAAAGCGCCTGCGGGCCATCTTCGAGGCGACTGAGCTTGGCGCGGGCTTCCGCATCGCCATGAAGGATCTGGAGATTCGCGGCGCGGGCAACCTGCTGGGCGAGGAGCAATCCGGCTTCATGAGCACGGTCGGCTTCGAGCTATATTCGCAACTGCTCGCCGAGGAAGTGGCCGATATGCAAGGCTCTGGCGAGATCAACTTCGCCAAGCCCGAGCCGCCCGTCACGGTGGATGTGCCGCTGACAGGTTTCATCCCCGACGAATACATCCCAGATCGCACGCTCAAAATCCACTTCTACCAACGCCTCGCCGCCACCAAGACGATGGAGCAGGTCGAGGCACTGGCCGCCGAGATGCTCGACCGCTTCGGTCCCGCACCCGACGCGGTGAGCAACCTGCTCGACATCCTGCGGCTCAAGAGTGAGGCCAAGGCGCTGGGTTTCGACTCCGTGGCCTTCAAGAACGACGAGTGGATCATCAAGGCCCGTGCGCCAATGGTCCCCAACCGCATCGCCCTCTACAAGCGCTTCAAAGGGCAGGCGCATGTCGAGTTCGGCACGGTCAGCCTCGCCAAGCGCTTGCTGCCCGCCGACCCCCACGCCGCCCTCACCGAACTTCGCGTCCTGCTTCCCCTCATATCGACCAAGGAGCGCGAGGCGGTCGGGAGCGAAGCCTGATATGGTATAATTGGAGCAACGCCTTTTTGAGGAGGGGAAAATGGAACCAGTACATCAGTTATCGCGCGCCTACGATGAAGTCGTTGCATTCTTTGCGAGCGGTCCATCGCGCGAACAGGTCGCCAATTTCCGTTTATCAGATGAAACAATACAGCGTGTACGCGATCTCTTGCATAAAAACTCAGCAGGAACATTGACTGAAGCTGAATCGGATGAATTGGACCAGTGTGTGCATCTTGATCGGCTAATGTTGATGATTCGCACTCGTGCGCTCCGCGATCAACACATGAATAAGACGGCATGAGCAGTGAGATCAAGGCTGCTTTGCGTCGTGAAGTGATAGCACGTGCACAAAAGCGGTGCGAGTATTGTTTTATACCCGATAATGTGTCTTTCTCCTTCTACCCACACGAGCCAGATCATATCATCGCTATCAAGCATAATGGCGCAACAACTAGCGATAATCTAGCTTACGCTTGCTTCGACTGCAATCGTGCTAAAGGTAGTAATATTGCATCAATTGATCCACAAACTGGCTTACTTACTCCGCTTTTCAATCCGCGTATACAGATATGGAGTGCAAATTTCCGGCATAACGGCTCCATCATTGAACCGCTTACTCCAGAGGGTCGTGTTACCGTGTTCCTTCTCAAAATAAATGCAGCAGAGAGAATGTCCTCTAGGGCTAATCTTATGATGATTGGCCTTTATCCCTGATAGTCTTTTCATTGTGGAGCAAATCGGAGGCTATCATGGATCTGCTACTTCAACTCACCCTTGGCATATGAAGAGGTCGTTACCTTCTTTGCTAGCGCCTCGTCATGCGAACAGAGCGGCAATTTCCGTCTCTCGGATGCAGCAGCACGGCATGTACGCGATCTCTTGCACAAAAACTCTGCCGGGATGTTGACAAAAGCGTAGTCTGATGAGCTTGATACCTGCGTGCAACTCGACTAGTTGCTGCTTCTGATCCACACTCGCGCCCGCCATTGAAAGCATAGGCCATCTATGGACCCCAAAGCGATAGCCGTCAGCACCATCGCTGCCCTGGAACGCGGGCACTACACCGCGCCAGATGGCACGGTGGTCGACATCGCCGCGTCGCGCGATGCGTGCGTCAGTGCCACACGCGCCTATCTGCCCGAGGAACTGGCGGCAGTGCGCGAACATGTCAGCCAGACATCTTCCGAGCCGCTGGCGACGACCTTCGCCGTGGTGAATGAGACGACGCTGAACGGGTGCGCACGATTGGTGACGGATCAGCGCTACCAGCGAGTGGGCGCGCTGAACTTCGCCTCAGCTAAAAATCCCGGCGGTGGGTTCCTGAATGGCGCACGGGCGCAAGAGGAAAGCCTTGCCCGCAGTTCGGGCCTCTACCCCAGCCTGCGCGCGTGCCCCGAACATTACGCCGCTCATCGCGCACTAGAGACCTGTCTCTATTCTGATCGCATGATCTATAGCCCAGCCTGTCCCATCTTTCGCGATGATCAGGGTGGTTGGCTGCCACAACCCTACATGGTCGATTTCATCACGAGTCCCGCACCCAATGCTGGGGTGGTCATGCGCAATGAACCTGAGCATCGCACGTTGATCACGCCAACCCTGGCCGAACGCGCAAGGAAAGTGTTGGCGCTGGCTCTGCACCATGGCTGCGATGCGCTGGTGCTCGGCGCGTGGGGCTGTGGCGTCTTCCAAAACGATCCGGCGACGGTCGCGGGGATCTTTCATGACCTCCTGCAACCTAGTGGCATCTATGCTGGGCGCTTCCGTCACGTGCTCTTCGCCGTCTATGACACGGCAAAAGACAAAGCAACCTATAGCGCATTCGCCCTGCAATTCGCCGCGATGATCTGAGCGGTCCGTTCATACACACCCGGCTCCACGGTGTGCGGCCTAGACACAAATAGGAGCGCCACAGGCGCCGACATGGTTAATCGGCATCTGTGACGCTCGGATTTGGGCTATCCCTGCGTGGCTAGCGTTCGGCGGCGCGGGCGCTTTGGCGCGCGGGGGCGCGACCACCGCCATCCCCGGCACCGTAGCCGCAATAGGGGCAGACGTTCCACTTCAGCTCCAGCAAGCGGTCGCAGCGAGGGCAGGCACGGCGAAGCTTCGTCGCGCACGAGGGGCACATCTGAAAGTCACCTTCCACACGATAGTGGCAGGTGGGGCAGGTCTGGCGCTCCGTCATCTCGGCCAGCAGCGATTCTTCTTCAAGCTGGCGCTCATACAAATCCGCCAAAGTCTGACGGGGGCGCAAGATGACGTAGATCAGGATGCCAACACCAGGAAACACTGCCGTAAGCGCCGTACCAAAGACTTGGAGGATCACATCTTGAGTGCGCGAACGGATGTCGCGCCAAGCCCACACGATCATGCTAAGCCAAAGCGCCACAAAAAACGCGACGACAAAGGCGATGAGAAAACCAGTGGGATTTAAAGCAGCAGCCAGGACGGGATGGCCCAGGGCATGGGACATAATCCGAAGATCCCCTTTCTTGTAACAGGCGCGAGCACAGTGGTGAGGTTTATGCCATGTATAATGCCAGCCAGCGGGCCTTTTGTCAATGTCATAGCCCTATCCGTTTGGCCAGGATAGCCGAAGCGTCACAATGCCGCCCCCCGGTGTGGGAACGCGCCATTGCTGGCCCGGTGCGTCCGCTTGCCCAGCAACTGGTGCGATCATATCCTCACTCAAGGATACGCGCACTGCGTCCCCGAAAGGGATGCCAGTAGCCAATTCGGCTATGACCTCTGCATCTGTGGGATTGTGCCAGCGCACGATGACGCCCGTGCCATCCTCCGCCAGCTTGATGCTGCTCAGCCGCAAAGCAGGCGGCCCCAAGCGCACCATCTGCCAGGTGGTGGGCAACTCGCCCGCGTGCAACACCGTTGGCCATGCGCGCACCCCAGCCGTGAATGCTTCCGCTTCGTGCGGCACCAACGCATCATTGTCCAGCCAAGTGCCAACGTGGGGAACCAGCGCATAGGCAAAGTGCCAGGTTCCCAACATCTGCGCCTCAGGCGTCGCCAGCCCTGGGCCAGCGTGGCCGCGTCGCCCCACGAAGTCGTCGCGCGAAAGCCACCCAACACAGCGCAGCAGCGTCAACGCGACCGTTGCCGTTCCATCCGCGTTCGTCATGATCTCATACTCTGGTAAACCACGATTAAGGATTGCCAACCCACGGGTGGCGTCCGTCGCCGTCACGTCCACGAAGCGCCCTTGGGGCAGGGTGGGCACCGGTTGCTCGGCCCAATCTGCCCCACCCACGGGCGGCCGCGTCGGGCGGCGATTCACCATGAATGCCCCCTCAGCATCAGCATACTCAGCGGCGAAAGGTGCGGGGAAGTGGACGCGCAATCGATGGTCCTCGGCAAGATTGTGGATGGTCGTTTGGACCTCCACCCGCCGCGCCTCGACCGTCAGCCCGACCTCCGATATGATGGTACATGGGGCTGTTTCGGCGCTGCGTCCCTGGCGATCCGCCGTGCAGGCTAGTGGCACGGCAAATTGCTGGGTAATGCGCAGGGCCACGCGGACGGGGGAATCCTCCGTGATTTCCAGCGTTGGTGGTGCCAGCGCGACGCGGATGATGCGATCCTGCTGGGGTGCCGCATAGTTATAGAGGTCGCCGACATCACCACCATCCTCGAAGCGGTGCAGATCCGGGTAGACCATCCCCGTTGTTTTATCGGTGATGGTCAGTGTGCCTGTCGCTGGATCAACCGCAACATGTAGCCAACGATTCTCGATGGTCGTTGCCGAGGCCCCCAGGTCTGTGGGCGGTGGCACATCCTCCAGTTGGCGAGCACACACCAGATAGGCCCTTCCCCCAAAGGCTGGCAGGTCGTGTGCGGCAAAACGCAGCCGCGTCCACGATGATTCGGTGATGATGATATCCAGGGCGTGCACATCAGGTCGGGCGGCTTCGGCGCGCAGTTGGTCCATGGCCGCATCGGTGAAGGCCAGATCAGGTTCGCCATGCTCAGAAACTTCGACATGCACCACCATGGTGCCATCCGCGTCGGGCGCGTCACAAATCATCCCCAGCACGCGATAGCCTAATACGCGCCCTTGTGCCACCAACAGCAGCAAGCTTTCGACATGCTCACTAGGCACGGACTGACGGAAGAGTTCGCGTCCCCCCTGCCTCACTGCGACATGTGGCACCGCCACACCAGCATCATCGCGTACCACCAGCGCATCAGGGGGGGCGGCGATTTGCACCTGTGCCTCGGCGACGGCGGCACGCACAGCCCCCGTGGGATTCATCACCACCACTGGCACCGCACCTGCCAGCGCCACCCCGTCGCCCGGCGCCATCAATGCCTGCGTGGCCACATGCCGCGCCACGACTTCACTGGATTGCCGGATGACCTCTTCAGCGATCTGCTCAGATTGGTCGTAACGTGGCACCATCTCGCGGTGAACTTGATCGATGCTACATCCGCAAATGCTATCATGGGGCTGGTTTCGTAACAGGTGGCGCCATGCCACATCGAGCAGGGCGGATTGATCCTCCCCGCCCAACCGTTTCGCCCACGCCGCCAGCGGATCGGCCCATTGAGTCAGCAGTGCTTCATTGGCGGCGTTGCGCTGCTTGATCCACATGCGCGTCGAAAGGACGCCTGGCAGCAAGTGCGCCCGCTCAGGTGAACGCCATTCACCAGTGTAGGTTAGCCATGTGTCACTGGCGGCCCGCGTGAGCGCCGCGTATTCAGGTAGGGTGCCGAGGGTGAGCTGCCAGCCTTGCTCCGCCAACAAGGGCAGCGTGGCCGCCAACGCGGCAGGCAGGCCAGTTTGGGCTTCCAGATGGTCTGACCCATTCATCAGCAAGATGGCCGGAGCGGTCGCGTGGGGGAGCAACGTCTCGGCGATGTAGGCGACGCGCTTGGCGAGTTCGGCGGGGTCCAGTGGAAGCTCACGGGCATTGGAATAGCCCATTTCACCCGCGAGAAAGAGGACTTCGACGCGCGAACCATCGGGGGCAGCCCACCAAAACTCGCTCTGAGTCACCTCGCGGCCCACGCCGCGCCAAAACGCCGCCGTCTCGATGCCAAAGCCCCGCAAGATCTGCGGCAACTGCGCGATGTGCCCAAACGTGTCGGGGACGTAGCCCATGGCCATGGCCCCACCATACGCGGCGGCCATGCGCCGCCCGATCAGCAGATTGCGCACCAAGGCCTCGCCACTCACCAGGAATTCATCTGGCTGTGTGTACCAAGGCCCCACTTGGATGCGCCCCGCGCGACCATAGGCTTGCAGCGCCGCCGCTGCGCCTGACTGCACCTCCAGGTAATCTTCCAGGACGATCATCTGACCATCCAGCAAGAAATGGGTGAAATTCAGGTCGCTGTCGAGCGTCGCCAAGAGGCGGTCAACCATGCGCACCAGCCGCACGCGAAACTGCTGGAAGGTCAGATACCACTCGCGGTCCCAATGGGTATGGGGCACGACGAGCACACGCAGCTGGTCAGCCATGGCGCAACATCCTTTCTGTGAGGGCGATGTGGAAATAGGTTGTTTCAGTGTAACACATGCAACCGTCACCACGACCCCCTTTCACAGCACGGGGTGGCTGCGCCGCATCAATAGCGGCGGCGTGGCCCATCATCCTCATGCCGTCGGGGCGGCATGGGATATTGGTCACTGAGCCAACCGCTGTTCTCCTCGCGCCGAGGGGGTCGCGAGGTCAGGTCTGGCAAGCGGTGTGGCATGACATCGGGCGCTGGCTCACGGCGGCGTGTGGGGCCAGCGTTGCCGCCCCGGCGTGGCGGCGGGACCGCAATCTCGGCATCGCTCTCATCTGGGACGAGCGGCTCGCGGCGACGCGGGGACGGCGTGTCGCGGTGGGGGGCCATGTCACGTTCACGGCGCTCGTCGCGCAGATAGGCGTCCTCGTGGGGGCGCGCCTCCTCATAGCGACGGTCGTCGTCGCGGCTTCGCACGCGCTCGCGCCGCCCATCTGGCAGCAGCGGCTCGTCAAAGCGCCGTTCTTCACGCGGTAGGGGGGCGGGGCGGGGGCGTTCGTCGCGTGGGTCGCGCCGAGAGGGGGCCACGTC
>JACDGC010000047.1 GCA_013815535.1 Ktedonobacterales bacterium | reverse complement strand
GATGGAGGCCGCAGCAGCCCCTGCCGCCGCTGCATCGGTCAGGTCCACACGCTGCATTTCTTGCGTGTCAGATTCAGGTTCGGCGGGCATGCTCTCCCACCAGTTGCCCGTGGTGGCTTCGGCGGGCGCGGCCATCACGCCCAACAATGCGCCATTAAAGGCTGCGGCGTCTTGCCAGCGCGCGGCGGGGTCGGTGGCCAGCCCACGGCGCACCGCGTCGATTAGCGGGCGCGGCAGGGCGGGCGTCACTGCCCCAAGGGCGGTTTCAGTCGCGGGGTCGCCACCAGCCCAGTGCTGGCGGGTCAGCAACAGATAGAGCGAGGCCGCCAGGGAGTAAACATCCGAGCGGGCATCGCACTGGCCCGTGCTCAATTCGGGTGCCACGGAGCCGGGGGGAAGCCCGGCGGCGATGTCGGTGGGGCTTAATACCCCCAAGGGGGCCTCGAAGCCGAGGATCTGGGTGCGGTCCTCCACCGTGACGAAGAGCGCGGTGGGGCTGAGATCGCCGAGGTGCCACGTGGGCAGCGACCCAGCGAAAAACTCCAGCATCTCGGCGGCTTGCGAGATCCAGCGGACCGCTGCGGCTGGCTGGATGGGGGCCAATCGTTCATCCATGATGCGGTCGAGCAATTGCCCCCCAGCGAACGCCATGCCGATGAACACCGTCTCTTGCTCTACGAACACCACCTGAAAGCCCGTCAGCGCGGGATGATCAAGCTGCACCAGCGGGGCGGCGAGTGCCAGCGCCCGCGTGGCCACTTGGTCTGTCGATGGGGCGAGTTCGATGATGGTCGAGGCGCGCCCGCGCGCGAGATTCCAGGCGCGATAGATGGCGCGGTGCGGCGTGGTGGCCAAGAGCAGATCGATGCGGTAGCGCCCTTGATATAGGAGCGTTCCGGGGGTGAGGGTGCCGACAGCGCGAGTCATCATATCTTCATCCTTTGGGGGCAGAGGTGGCGGGCGAGAGGATGCCATGTATATCGATGCATCCGGTTTATTCTATCGCTTCTAGCCCTTCTACGCAAACACGATGCCTTTTCGGCGGCGGGCCGATGCATCCAGATGGCGTGTGCCGCCATCTTGGTCGTCGCCTTGGTTGCCTCATATTTTGGGCTGCATCGTGTATAGGTTTGCATAGACGCCCTGCAACGCGAGCAACTCCGCATGCGTCCCCTCTTCGGCGATGCCGCTGTCAGCGAGCACGACGATTCGCTGCGCGTTGCGGATGGTCGATAACCGATGGGCGATGACGAGCGTGGTACGGTTGTTGGCCAACGTCTCTAACGCATCCTGCACAGCTCTTTCACTTTCGTTATCCAGCGCGCTGGTCGCTTCATCGAAGATGATGATGGGGGGATCTTTGAGGAAGACGCGCGCGATGCACAGCCGTTGCTTTTGCCCACCAGAGAGTTTGACACCCCGTTGGCCGATATCAGTGTCATAGCCATTCGGTAAGGCCATGATGAAATCGTGGGCATGCGCGCGCTTCGCGGCAGCGATGATCTCCGGCATGCTGGCGTCGAGCCTGCCATAACGAAGGTTATCGGCGATGGTCCCAGCAAATAAATACACGTCTTGCTGGACGATGCCAATCTGGCGGCGTAATGACCGCACTGTCACTGTGCGGATGTCGCGCCCGTCCAGCAAGATCGCCCCCGCCCCAACATCATAGAAACGGGGGATAAGCGAGCACAGCGTGGTCTTGCCCACGCCAGAGGCCCCGACCAGGGCAACATATTCGCCCGACTGGATCGTCAGCGACAGGTCGCGCATGACAGCGTGATGCGCGCCGGGATATCTGAAGCTGACATCCCGAAATTCCACCTGACCCCGCACTTGGGTCAATACATGCGCGTCGGGTGCATCGTGCAGGTCGGGTGCCACCTCCATGATTTCCATGAACCGCGCGAAGCCCGTCATCCCCTCTTGATAGAGCCTGCCAAAATTGATGAGCTTTTGCACCGGATCGGTGAGGATGCTGACACACAAGAGGTACGTGAGGAGATCAGCGAGATCGAGGGAAGCGTGCACGATGGCGACGCCGCCAAAGATGATCACGGCGAGCGTGATGAGCTGGATGAATGCCAGCAATCCACCCGAAAAATACGCCTCGCTGCGATACCCATCGCGACGGCTCGCGACGAAGCGCTGGTTCGCGTCGCCAAATTTGCTCCGCTCGACATCTTCGTTGGTGAACGACTTGACGACCCTGATGCCCGCCAAGGAATCCTCGACCTGGGCGTTGATATCACCGATGCGGTCCTTGCTGATGCGCAGCGCGCGATGCATCTTGCGGTTGAAATACAGCGCATAGGCAGCCATCAGCGGCACAAAGAAGAAGACGATCAAGGTCAGCGCGACATTGACCCGCAGCAAGATGATGAAGACCCCAACGACCGTCAAGCAGGTCGTGATGATGTCCTCTGGTCCATGGTGACACAACTCGGCCAGCGCGAACGTATCATTCGTGATGCGGGTCATCAACTGCCCGGTTCGTTGGCCATCATAAAAGCCAAAGGAGAGCTTTTGGAGATGGTCGAAGAGTTCAGTACGCATGTCGCTTTCCATGTTGGCACCCATCATATGCCCCTGGAAGTCGATGAACAGGGTGCACAGCGTATACACACCAACCAATGCCAGCATGAGCGCGCCCATCAGGTAGATGTGGCTGAGCGCATGGGGCACCGCGCCCCCCAACACGTCCTTGGTGATGTAGCGCGCACACAGGGGCAGCAGCAGCGTGACCGCCGCGACGATCACCGCACAGGCCATATCCGCGAGCAGCAAGCCCCGATATGGCCTGTAGTACGAAAAGAACTTCTTCCTGCGCGCACGCGCCAATGTTTCGCTGGCAGGGCCAGCCTCGGCCATAGGGCGCTGGCGCGCCAACGACGCGGCCAATGGCTCTTGCGTGGGTGAATCGGTGAGAGGCAAAGAGGCGCTCCTCATGATGCTGTTGCAGCGATCAGCAGATCGCAAACGACACAATCAGTTCACTCCGCCCCAAAATAGGAGCGGAGTCGATGAGGAGGTGCGCGGCAAGGAACATTGGCACGGGGGGAGGACTACCGAGCTGGCGCGGTTGACCCAACATCCGTGGAGGTTGCGAAGACGCGCCGTGCTTGCATGCCACCTGTCACTGCTACACACCATGTGCTTGTGGGCATCGCTCAACCTCCTTTCTAAAATGGCGGCGCGGGGAAACATGCGCCAAGGGTCAATAGATATAGACCATGATAGCACGCGAAAAACGCATGGTCAACGGCCATTGCCGCCCTGGCTGCACAGCGCGGCAACCTTGCATCAGCGCGCCTTCCCCCCCTTTTGGTGCGGCAAAAAAGAATGAAAAGATGAACCCCACGTGCAGCGCACGCCACCCAAAGGACCTTTTCCATGGCACTCACTCGTTACTTGCATGACCACGGCACGCTCGTTGGTCAATATCTCTATCAACGCTACCCCCACACCGTCCCAGCGGTGCGCGCGGCGAATCGTCCGCTGGCGGCGAGCACCAGCATCCATCCAGCGGATGAGCACTATCCGTGGGCGGTGGCCGCGCGGGCGATTGGTCTGCGGTTGCGTGCCGAGTTCGCCCCTCTGCCGGTTGGCAGCCTGGTGGCGGCACGTGGCGCGCAGATGCTGGCGGGGCTGGCCGACGCGCCCTATCCCATCCCCGTCGCCGCGACCCTGCTCGATGAACTCGGCACCATCACCCACGCGTACCACGATCTGCCCCATGGCCCGCCGGAGGCCGAGCGGCTGGATCGCGCCTGTGCCGTGCTGGCACTGCTGGAGGATCTGGCGCGCACCCGGCGATTGGCCGAGAGCGCGTTGACGGATGCCTCGCTCTCCCGGACCCTCCCTAGTTGGTTGGCACTGCCTGCCGCCACGCTGGTCGCAGATATCGGGATGATGGCGGCGGGCATGGTCGCGCAACACGGAGCGCTCTTCACCCAACCGGGAGTGTTGTTCCCGCGATTGGGGCCATTGCGCGGCGCGGGTGGCGCACTGGACCCCTTGCTGGTTGGCGACACGCTGTACCTCATCAAGGCGACGACGCAACCTGCCATCATGGGCATATGGCTGCGTGAGCTGGTGGGATATAGTTTGCTCGACCTCAATGATCACTATCACATTGGTCGGGTCGGGTTGCTGTTGCCACGCCAGAGCGCGGCGCTCACCTGGTCGCTGGCAGACTTGGCACAACAGCTTGCGGGGGAGGCACCCGCACCACTGGCCGAGCTGCGCCGTGAATTCGCTCAGGTGCGGCGGGTGGTGGGGGAGCCGCTGACAAGCACCAGCCAAGCCGCTTGAGGGTTATTGGATCGTGGGGTCGTCCTGCGCTTCGCTCGTACTGGGTGGGACGACGAGCTTGCTGCCACAAGTGGCGACGGCGCTGAGCAGATCCTCTGCGGTGAAGGGTTTGTCGAGGGTGAGGGCTTCGATGGTCTTGGCGACCTGCCACGTGGCGGGGAAGGCGATGCGTGGTCGCCCTGTCATGACAATATAGGCATTGACGACCGCCAGATGATGGTTATGGGCGACAATATCGAGGAGCTTGGTGCCATTGAGGCCCGGCAACATCATATCCACCAACACGACGAGGGGCGTGGCCTGCGCGCGTAATAAGTCGAGCGCGGCGGTGCCATCTGCCGCTTCCAACGTGGGGTAGCCCGCCTCAAGCAGCGTTTCTCGCACCCAATCGCGCAAGTCGTTGTCATCGTCGATGATCAACACAGTAGGGTACGTTGACTCCATCACGTGCGCACCATTGTTTGTCATAGTTCCATACCTCTCGCATTACCTGCTCTATCTCAGGCACAGCACATTTTATACCAACCAGTAAAGCGCCGCAATGACCGCCGTCGCGCATGGAATCAGCGGGTGCCTCGCAAGAGCATTTCGCCTCCCCAGGCTCCTTTGCTGTCGGCACGATGGGCCGGGTTGCCTCTTTAGCGCACTACAATGAGACTGTAGAGGTGCGGAACACCATAAAAGGAGCATCCCCTTGCGCAACGTGATTTTTTTGCTGCATCTGTCATTGGATGGCTATGTCGCTGGCCCCAACGGTGAGATGGACTGGATCGGCTACAGCGATGAAATGGAGCGCTATTCGCACGAACTCCATCGCTCCACGGATGCGGCCATCTATGGCCGTGTCACCTATCAGATGATGGAAAGCTATTTTCCGGCGTTATTGAATGACCCCGCTAGCCAGGCGGGGGATCTTGCCCACGCGCGCTGGCTGGATGCCGCGACGAAAATCGTGTTTTCGCGCACGCTGGAAAGCGTGCAATGGCAACCGAGTCTGCTCATCCATGACCACATCGCCGAGGAAGTGGCTAAGCTCAAGCAGCAGCCTGGCAAAGACATCTGGTTGATCGGCAGCCCCAGCCTGGCGCACACGTTTATGGAACTGGACCTGATCGACGAATACCGCTTCACCATAAATCCCATGATTTTGGGCAGTGGCAAGAAGTTCTTTGGAGGCTTGCCACATTCGCTGCCCCTGAAGTTGGTGGACACCACCGTCTTTCAGAACGGCGTCACCGCCCTGCGCTATGTGCCAGCAAACAGATAGCGCACATACCTGCCTGTTGTGCTGCTTGCTGGCAGGTGATGACCCATCATCTGTCGGCAGCCAGCGCCGCCGCGATCCAGTCATGTGCGAGCGCGTGCTGTGACTGATAATCGGCCCAGACGGTGGCAGCCCAGTGCTGAACCGCCTGGGCATAGGTCTGGGGCGTCGTGGCGGCGGCGACATCGCGCACCGTCATGCTGCCGCGCTCGGGCGGCACGGGGGGCTTCGTGAGCGCCTTGGAGCCATTCAACCAGCGCTGGAGCGCGGTGTAGATCACGGGGTTCCCGGCGAAATCTACACCACAACACAACCCCATCAGATGGGCAGCATACGACTTCGCCGAGACGCAATACGTCGCGGGGTGTTGCATGCAATAGGTGTCGAAGGCCAGGCGCGCTGTCGATGCGTAGCGCACATCGGAGCGGGCGCGGGCGTTGAGGGCATCCATTTGCGCCTGGCAGCCTTCCCGGCCACCACTGATGGCCGCGCCGCATTCTGGGCAGGGTGTGCTATCGGCTGGCATTCATGCCCCCTGCGTGTGTTATGAGCGGTCTAGATGGCCCTCTTCCTCGCCAGGGCCAAAGACGATGATGCGCCGCTGCTCGAAGACGACGCGGCTCTCGCCGGGCAGTGCCAGGTATGAGAGCGTGCGCGGCTCGCGGTCCACGAGATAGACGAGGTGCAGCGTCGCCAGTTCGTTGACGTCATTGTGGTCATGGCTGCTGCTGCCGCAACCGATGAACCAACCGCTCTGATCGTCCTGGCGAGCCTGCACGCGATCAAAGACGATGACGCGCCAATCCAGATTGGGCGAGACGCGGCGGCAGATGACGGCTTTTTCGGAGCGGTGCGGGTGATGGCCAGGAGCGCGCATGCCGTTGCGTTTCACGGTTTCGTCTTGGTCGCGCAAGATGCCGATGGCCGTGACCGCCCCGCGCACATACGTCTCTGCGCCGATGGAGAGCGGTTCGGCCAGCTCTTCGACCGTCAGGATATCCGTGCCGACATCTTGGGCGAAGTGCAGCGTCGACCAGCCATAGCGCATCGTCTCATTCGCCATGATCTGCTGGCGTGACGAGGCGACGTAGTCTCCGATGTAGCGCAAGACCTGGTTGCCTTCGTTCTCGGTGACATCACCCAACAGTTCCAGCGCGAATTCCTGTTGGGTGAACTCGCTCAGTCCTTGGGTCACCAAGCGTTGCAACCCATCGCTGCGCGTCTCCAAGCGAATCTGCATGCCTGCACGTGCTCCTTAAGCTCGCGAAATCGTCCCCATTGTACCACCAACCCTTGCATCAACCAAGGGTCAAACTCATGCCCGCTTGCCCGACATCGATGGCCGTCCCGTCGGGGAGCGCCGCCCGTAAGGCACGGCGCAACTGGCGGTCGCTGACTGGGCCTTGCGCGGGATTGCCGTTGCGGGTGGCGGCCTCGCCGCGCAGCCAAGTGCCGTTGGTGCTTTGGCGGTCGTTCCAGCCAGAATAGTGGACGATGCGCGTCTGTCGGGGTGCCCATGCGTCGATGAGGTCGCGCACCCCGTAGCCGACCGCTGGGTCTGCCTCGAAGCTGATGTGCCCCGGGGCTGGTCGCCAATTCGTCATCTCGATCAGCAGCAGGTCCAGCCCCGCCATCCGTTCGTACAGCGTGCCCGCGCGGGGGTCCAGCGCGATCCCTTGCCAATAATCCGTCGCTGCGCCAGCAGGGAAGGCCCGCAGATCCCAGCACAACCCCACACGCAGTGCTGTGCCCCGGCTGGCGCCGCCACTCGGCCAAAACTCGCATAGATAGTTGACGCCGCCATCCAGATGTTCGGCGGGGATGGGCGTGATGTGCAGCGCGGGATGCACGACGATGGGGGCCAGGGCGCGTGCGGCAGCCGTGACATCCACCAAGCGCATGTTGTCGTGGGCGCGGTGCAAGATGCCCGCGTCCCCCGGTTGCTCCGGATTTGGTCCCAAATAGCGTTCCCACGTGCGCTGGGTGGTGTAGAGCGGCAGAGGCAGCGGTTGTTCATCTTCGCTGAAATCCCCAGCGGTGCGCGCCTTTTTGAGCGAATGCAGCAGGCCATCGATCCCGGCGATGTGGTCCAGGTGGCCATGGGTGACCAGGACGCGGGCGATCGGCTGCCCCCGCGCGGGCGTCGCCAGCGCCGCCAGATTGTTCATCACGCCCATGCCACAGTCGACCAGGGTATGATCGACCGCAATGCCGTCATTTTCGATCACCAGCGATGCAGAGGTGTGCGCGCCGCGTGCCCACGCCAGCAGATCCGCCACGTCTTGCGGCGAGGGCTTGTTCCCCAATTGCGGCTCCGCGCACCGCACGCAGGGGCACCCCGGCTCGCGCACAAAGGCTGGCCCCGCCCCATGAATGACGATATGCAACTTCAATGCCATGGCTCAATCGATCCTTTCGGGGGCTATCTCCTCCCCCGTTGCGGCAGGTGTCAGGTGCGCTGTCTTCTGGGCCACGTCACGCTTGCGCGGCGCGGGTTGCAGGGGAGCACCCTCAGCAACGGCGGGCGGTGGTGGCTGCCGCTGGGGCGCGGGCGGTGCGACCAGCCAGGTGAGGGCCCGGCGCCGTGATGGCTTGGGGGCGACGTGGCTGCCATTCCGTTCCACGAGGTCCAACACCACGTTCACGCTTTGGGCGACGCCTTCCACCATGAGATACCCCGAGGGCTTCACGGCGTCACCCACGAGATAGAGACCCGGCACCGGGGTGGTGGGGGCGTCGTCGTGGCCCTGCACGGCGCGGTTGACGGGCCAGGCATCGTGGTATTGGCTCATCGTCAACACGTGCCACCCGTTCGCCGTCTGCGGCCCCAGGATGCGTGTCAGGTCGGCCAGGGCATGCGCGCGGGCCTCGGCGATGGTTTCGCGGTCGGGTCGCCAAAGCTGATGGCTGATGATGAGGTGCTCGCCTGGGGGGGCTAGCCCTGGATCGCTGTTGGTCGGCTGGACGATGCCCGCGATGCGCGTGGTGTCCAAGCAATACATGATGCCCCGGTGGGGGATGAGGGAGCGCTTGCTGAGCACGTGCGTCTTGAGCCCCGTCGCGCCTTGGCTGGGCGGTTCGCTCTGGTCAGCGTTGGCCGCGTCAGCGATCAGGCGATTGGTCGCCGCGCCACCAATATCGCTGACAATCAGTGGCGCATGGATAGCGCGCATCTCGCCCGTTGCGCGGTTCACCAAGCGCACGCCCACCGCCGTGCCCGCTTCCGTCAGCACTTGGGGCACATCGTGGTGCAGCAACAGCGTGCCGCCCGCAGCCCGGATGCGCGCTTCCAGGGCGCGGGCTACGGCGGCGCACCCACCCGCGACGATCCCCGGCGGCCCATAGCGAAACATATTTTTGGTCGTCTCGCAAACCTCGGGGTAACTCACTTGATCCAGATCGACGCTGAGGGTGAAGTGGCTGACGCGTTCAAAGAACGCAACGATGGTGGGATAGGTCGCGCGCGTCACGCCCTGGTGCACCAGCCAAGCGCGAAATGATAGAGATCGCTCCTCTGGTCGCGGGTGCCGCAAGAACATCGCTGCGCCCAACCGCATCAGGCAGCCAAATTCACGTGGCCCCAGCACACGCGCCATGCTCAGCATCGAGCGCACCGGGATCTGCCGTCCGCGCAGGTAAAACGAGCCGAAGACTTCCGCATCGAAGACATGGTGGGGCACCGCCAGGTCGCGCAGCATCGCCGCCAGCACGCCATTGCTGCCAAAGGGCAGCATGTGCACCGCGCCAGTGCTGACCTGGGCCCCACCGAACGTCTTGGCGGTGAAGCGCCCGCCAACGTGGCCCAACCGCTCTACCACCGCCACGCGCTGCCCGCGTTCCAAAAATTGCGCGGCGCTCAGCAGACCGCCCAAGCCCGCGCCGATCACGATGACATCAAATGTTTCTTCTTGCATCATGTTCACTACTATAGCATGCACGACGCGTGCGCGGGGGCCAGCGTCCCATAGGCGACCCTGCCACGATCTCCGCACCGCACCCCCGTAGACAAGATGGGACTATCGCCCCACCATCTTGTGCTTTATGTCTTGTGTCATCGCGTCGATGAACACAAGAGAAGGCTACACAAACCGAAGGGGTGCAAACGTGAAGCGAAGCACAGGGCAACGGGGCATGACCCATCCACAGCAGCGGGCGCGGCTGCGCTTGGTCGTCACGCTGAGCGCGCTGGCAGTGGTGGTGCCGCTGGTCGTGTTCGCCTGGCACGTCACCAACGTTGACGTGGGCCAGGCCAGCGCCGGGCAACAGGCCATTGGCCCAGCGGCCTACCCCCCTGCGCGTCGCCTGGCGACCCTGCCACATCAGCGGGCCTACACCATCGAGCGGCAGGGCCAGGGTTTCGCGCTGATGGCCTCGGATGACCCCGCGACGCATCTGCTGGTGGCGACCCTGCCTGGTGGTTTCGGCAGTGAAGCGACCGACACCATCGCCGCGCTGGACTTGTCGCCCAACCAGCAGTGGCTGGCTATCGACGGCATGCACGAGCACGGTGACCACGTGTGGATCGTTGCGACCACCACGGGCACCCTGCGCGAATTGCCCACCGATGCCACCGGGAACTTCCTGCACTGGCTGCCAGATGGTGACCATTTCCTCTTTCGCCCCTTCCTGCCGCTGCGCGCGTCGGATGCGACCTGGAATCCGGGACTGTGGATCGTTGATGCCGCCAGCGGGACGCACGTGAATCTGGCGCTGCCCGGCGACCAGCCCGCGACGGATCTGGTCGACGCCGCGCCTTCGCCAGACGGCACGCACATCATCCTCAGCTTGACGACCGGGTTGGGTCAGGGTAGCACGGTCTATATGGCCACGCCGGATGGGTTGAACATGCACCCCCTCTTCCAATCCGCCGCTGATGTCGCCGCGCTGGCCTGGTCACCCAATGGTGGGCAGATCGCCTACGAAACCATCGAAGACTCCACGATTCCCTTTCGCCCAGCGGGGTTGTGGACGATGGCGGCCAACGCCACGGGCCAGCGCCAGATCGCATTGACGGATGGTGGACATGGTTTCGCACCCACTTGGTCGGCGGATAGTTCGCGCCTTGCCTTCGTCACTCGCCTGAATGCTGATGACAGCCAAGCCGATGCTGTGGCGGGTCAACTGCGCAGCGCGGTCGCGGTCGCCAACGTGATGGATGGCACCATCACCACCATCGCCGCGCCGGACCAGACCCACCAGCCACGCAACATCGCCCCCACCTGGCAACCGGATGGCTCGCTGGCCTTCACCGCGATGGGCGCGAGCACTGCCCCCGGCGCGGCCATCGCCCCCGCACGGCTGTGGCACACCGCCCCCCTGGGCGCGTCACTGGCCCAACCACATCTGATGCCGATGACCGCAGTGCAGGCCATGAGTGTCGCCGTCCTGGTGCCATGAACCACCCCGCCAGCATGGAGGCATGCCCCGCGCCCGGCTGCGTGATGGCAGCACGGCAAGAGCGATGAAACGAGCGCGGCCCCGACTTTCCAACGTGCATCCGACGGAGCGCCACCTGCCCCAGAGAGGTATCGCAATCATGTTGCAACGTCTGAAACTGCTGGCGCTGCTCGGCTGTGCCATCTTCTTGCTGAGTGGGGCTGGCCAGTCACCCGCCTTGGCGGCCAAAGCTCCGCGCGACATCCCCGCGCCGTTTCTCTATCGCCCCTATTACGGGAATGCTTCGGTGCTGACGCGGTCGGCCTCGTTGTTTGACCACGATGGGCCAAATTATGTGAACAATGGCACCTTCACCCGCTACGATGGGCAGGTCTTTCACACGGGGGGCGCGCTGGGCTGCCAGCCCTATGTGAATTGCTATGATGGCCACAATGGCTATGACATCAACATGATCTTCGAGCCTGTGCTGGCATCCGCCCCTGGCACCGTCATCCGTGCCAGTTGGTTCAATCCCGCGAACCATCTGGATGGGGGCGGCCTGTGGGTGGCCATCGACCACGGGATGCATGGTGGCATCGACTATGTCACGATGTATTGCCACCTGAGCGCCATCCTGGTCAGCATCGGTCAGCAGGTGCCCGCGCAGTGGCAGATCGCCACCAGCGGCAGCACTGGCTCGGCCTCGGGGCCACACCTGCACTTCACCGTCTTCCAGATGCCCCACTGGGCGCCGATGGACCCCTTTGGCTGGCGCGGCACGCAGCCCGACCCCAACACGGTGCCCGATTACTACCTGTGGATGGGCAACCCCACTGCCACCACGCAGACGCCCTGCCTGGCCTGTGGTGACAACACCCCCCGCAACGGCGCAACGGTCATCGACGACGCTTCGGCTGGCTTCAGCGCCACTGGCACCTGGCAAAGCGCCAGCGGCGCAGGCACCATCAACGGTGGCATGCACTGGGCCGCGACCGTCACCGGGGCGGCGACCGCCACGGCGACCTGGCACCCGGCCTTGCCCAGCAAAGGCTGGTACGAAGTGGGTGCCTACGTCGACCCGATGAATTCAAGCAGCCAGTGGGCACCCTACACCATTACCAGCCTGAATGGCGCGGCCAGCAGCCAACGCACCACCGTCTGGCTCGACCAGATGCATGTGGGCACCTTTCAAAACAATTTCGGCACCGTCTCGACTGGGCCGCAATGGGTGAGCCTGGGTGTCTATCTCTTCGACAAGGGCGCAGCGGTGACGCTGAGCAACGCCACTGGTGAGAATGGTGCCCAGTTGGGGGCTGACGCCTTGGAGTTCGTCCCCGTCTCGGGGGGGGCCACCGCTGCGCCGGTTCCCGCCCCCACTCAGCCCCCCACGGCGACGCCAGTGCCCCCCACCCCCGCCCCAACCCAAGTGCCAGGGTTGCTGCCCCCTTCGCGGCGTGGGCATCCATAACAAACACGCCACGCACTGGCGGGTGCAACGACAACGAGAGGTGGGCGCTCTGGGGG
>JACDGC010000739.1 GCA_013815535.1 Ktedonobacterales bacterium | reverse complement strand
GCCGTACAACGACCGAGGGTCCTGCTTGTTTGTTGCTCCAATCAAGGAGTCATCGGCAGAGTTTCGGTGATCATCATTCAAGAGACGAGGTGCAGTATGCAACGTAATCGTTAGGGTATTGGCTGCGAATATCAGCGATTTTCGTTTTGCTCTATTACATGGTAGCCTTTTTTTCCTCGCGTTTTACTCTTGGTGCGTATGTGGCTCATATCGAAGCGGCCCTGTCTTCCTGTGCATTGCTTGTTGGACTGCTCATCGAGGTTCAATTGCTCTATCAGCAAGCGATCATGTACACAACCAAGCTCGAACACAAGAACAAAGTCATCTCGAGAAGAACAGCCAGTCTCATCCACATGACCCGCAACCGTGACGATGCCGAACGGCGTGCCCGGTTCGCCAAAGATTTGGCCGAGCGGATGAGCGGATTTTTGGACATCACAAGCCATGAACTTCGGACCCCCCTCACCAGTATGGTGGGCTATCTGGGCTTACTCGAACGCTATCTCAGCCCCGAGAAATATGGCAGCCCAGTGACGGCCTCACCAGAGAGGCTCTTAGAACTCGTCAAAAATTGTACGACGAATGCGTTCCTGCTCAATCAAATTATCGCGGATTTGAGCGAATCGACTCGGCCAATGGGCACCCCGTTGGTCTTAATACGTCACGCAGAAGACATCACCACAGTGGTCAGCCAGGTGATCGAATCATGTACCATTACGTTTCGCCATAACCACATCATCTTCACACCACCAACCGACCCTCTGCCCCCCGCGAACATCGACAACCAGAGGATCTTTCAAGTCCTCTACAACCTCGTCAAAAATGCCACGAAGTTTTCGCCTGCCGACAAGCCCATTACGATTTCCGCCGCCGCTGAGCAGAACGCCATTCGCATCAGCGTTACTGATCAGGGGATCGGGATTCCCCCCAGCAAGCTCAACCAAATTTGGGAAAAATTCGTGCAACTCGCCCCAGATGAAGAGAAAGAAGGCTGGGGGCTGGGCCTCTTTCTCTGCAAAACAATTGTTGAGGCTCATGGCGGCACCGTTGGCGTGGCAAGTGTCGAACGCCAAGGCTCCACCTTTTGGTTTACCCTTCCCCTCAGTCAGAGCGAGCCACTTGGAACGGAGCAGGCAGGAACGTCGCAGCAAACAAGCGTGAGGGCTAAGTAGCACAGATGAGCAGGATGACGCGACGTGGCAACATGGCAAGCGCTTCTTGGCATCTGCCGCGCTAATATCTACCAGCGAATCACCATGGCAAGGAGGCCCACCAGATGCGCCATGTGGTCATGATCTCGAAGACGTTTGTCGCGACGACGGCGCAACGCCAACTGGAGGAGTTGGCGCGGCAACCGGGGCTCAGGCTCACGTTGATCACCCCGCCGCTGTGGCAGGCAGATGATGGTGGGGTGCAGACCTTCACGCCGACGTTTATTGCGGGCTATCGCGTCATCACCACACCAATCCGAGCGAATGGGCGCTATCATGTATATCACTACCCCCGCCTGGGGGGCTTGCTCGATGTATTGCAGCCCGATGTCGTGCACATGGATGACGAGCCCTATAACACCGCCACGTGCCACGCATTGTGGCTGTGCCAGCAACGCAAGATTCCGGCGCTGGCTGTCGCCTGGCAAAACATCCTGCGCCGCTATCCCCCTCCGTTCACTTTCATGGAAAAGTGGGTCTATCGCCACGTGGCCGCCATCATTGCAGGCAACAGTGACGCCGCAATGGTGGTGCGCGCCAAGGGCTATCAAGGGCCACTCCCCATCTTCTCGTTGCATGGGATCGACCCCAGCATCTGGCAACCGCGCCACGTCGACCCCCCTGAGCAAAACGCGCCATTCACGATTGGCTATATTGGTCGTCTGGTGCCAGAAAAGGGCATCGAAACCCTGTTGGACGCGCTCACCCATTTGCCACTCCGTTGCCGCCTCCAGATCATTGGTCGTGGGCCGGATGCCGAGCGATTGCGCGCCAGGGCAACCCACCTGGGGCTGGGCGAGCGTGTCGCCTGGCAGCCCTACATCGACCCCCAACAGTTGCCCCCCGCCATGCGTGCGCTGGATGCCCTAGTTCTGCCTTCGCGCAGCCGCCCCAATTGGCGCGAGCAGTTTGGACGCGTGCTGATCGAGGCGATGGCCAGCGGCGTACCAGTGGTGGGGTCAACATCCGGCGAGATCCCCCGCGTCATCGCCACTGCGGGGGCGCTCTATCCCGAAGGGGACGCCGCCGCCCTTGCCACGGCATTGGCGCGGCTGGCCACCGAGCCAGACTGGTGGCGCACCTGCGCGGTGGCGGGGCGGGCGCGAGCGCTCACCCATTTCACCCAGGCCACCATCGCCACCCAGTTGGCCCAGGTGTACGCAGAAATCCTCGCTCCCGCAGCCGCACGGCGTCACTGATCAGACGGCCCCGGCAGCCAACCACTGTGACGCGCCCACTCCTCGGCGGCGGCGATGATGAGATCGCAGACGGGGTCTTTGATGTCATAATAAAATTCCTGGTCATCGGGGTGATAGCGCGCAAGCTGCCGCTTGATCTCAGCATAGGCCCCCACAGCAGCGGGGTGGCTACGCAG
>JACDGC010000738.1 GCA_013815535.1 Ktedonobacterales bacterium | reverse complement strand
CCAAGACCAAGATTCGTTCTACCAGGCGTTCATAATCCTGGAGATCGGTCCCCCGAAGAATTGGTGGGTACACCTTCAATGGGGTGACGGCACCGCTAACCCAGACGATTTTCGCCGCAACGACATCTGGTATTAGCGCCGACGTACAATGGCTCATCGTTGTTCTCGGTACACGCTGCCTTGTTGCTATACTGGATGTAAGAGGCATTGCCGAAGCAAGGGAAGACCCGCTCGACCGTACATCAGCCGTTTGATCAGCTTCAACTTGGTGATTTGTCCCTCGGTTTGTCCCTGACTCAGCGGCGAGGTAATCCCGTTGCTGACCGCCGCAATATCCCGGTGAATGCCCGTTGCAAAGGCCCGCAGTTCGCTCATTCCACTGGCTTGTGCATCGTGCAGCCAGGTCGGTTGCTGCTGATGGAATATGCCCCAAAACCGATGGTACCGACTGAAGACCATACTCGCCTCGGGCTTCGTGGCCAGCACGGTAAGCCGCTGGGCTCGTTCTGCTGGGGTCAGATGGTCCGAGGGACGTACCAACAGCCAGCGCACGTAGCGTGCGGAGAGGCCAGACCCTGGAGGCGTGCGGGGCTGCTCCTGACGCCACGCGGTTACCAGTCGTCGCACAAGAGATGGCTTTCCCCGATAGCCCTGGTCGCGGATCGCGTGAGCGATCTGCATGGCATCCTTTCCAGCTTGCCCGTGTTCATACATGCTGGCGCGAAAGGCATCGAGGAGCGAAGGGCGCGCCGTTCGAGGATGCTGCGCCGTGTAGCCCTGGCGGTAGCGACGCACCGTTCCTGGGGCAAGATGCAACTCGCGGGCAATCTGTCGTTGACTGGCTCCCTGCTGAGCGAGCCGCAGGATGGCGCGCTGGCGCTCCTGTTGGCGCGGCGAGAGCGGCAACGCCTCGACTGAGGCGGCCATGGGAACGCGCTGGGTGATCGGCTGCGGCGGCGCTTCCTCCATCGCACCCCACCGTTCGCGTCTGGCGATCCGTTCAATGGCATCGCCGAGATTCGCGAGGACATGCCAGCGGTCGGCCACTTGCTCAATGGACCGACCACTTTGGCGCACGCCATCAGCAGAGGCTCCGCCACGGTCACGACTCACCCACGCGACCGAGGGATGGTCGCGCAGCCAAGCGGCAATGGTCGTGGCCTTGCGGTCCGCCAAGAGGTCAAGGACCTGATGCCGCGTGAGCTCCACGACGATGGTCCCGTAGCGATGACCGCGATGGAAGGCCAAATCATCGATGCCGACCTGGATGGGAACCGATGGCTGAGGGGGTACTAAGCGCAGGATGGCGCGATTGATGGTCGCCGCCGAGGTGGGCATGCCCAACGCACACGCGACCCGCGCCGCCTGGGACCCACTCGTGGCTCACCCCAGCGTCGCCACCGCTTGGCGACGGCGCTGTGTGTGGCGAGCACGCGGCGGCAACCAATCAGGAAACTGCTCGGCGAAAATGCGTCGCGGGCAGGTAGGGGTGCGACACATAAAGCGCCGCATGAACACATGGAGGGTCACGCACTGCCCTCCCGAGGGCACAGCGGCTGCCGTGCGTTCATAGGTGCTCCGTACCCGACTTGAGGGAGTGCGACACAGGGGACACCACGCCGTCTCTGATGTTGCACGGATACCAACATGCACGCCATCATCTCTGGTCGCCACGTGTTCGATGCTCAGATCAGCAGGTAATGGAAGAAGGGGGGTCGTCGTCATAGGGCAAAGGATGCACGAGGAATCACTCCTGCACGCTTCAGTATACCGCATTTTCCGTCATCAGCGAGGCGGCGTGCACCGGGAACGATGATGAGCCTTTTACGTCGGCGTTGACAATGCAAGATCCGGCGACTGAGAAGTAGCGGCGACCATACGGCGCAATTGAACACGCGATGATAGGTCGTAAAATGAGCGTCCTGAGCGCGGCCCACGGCTCGCAAAGCACTTGCACTCGTACGTCGTCTTGAGGTGAGCAGGGTTTCAGCCAGTATCTCACACGCATGGTCAAAAGTCGGCCGGGTAAATGCGGGTAATAAAGTGAACAGCATCGAAACCAAGGCCGCAGGAAAGAGATTCATATCCGGCTCTCCAGACATAAGGATACAGTCTTTCAAGCTACTAAATTCGCGAAAATGGCCAAAGTCGAGTCATTGTGAGGAAGACCCTCAATTTGACTAGCGAAAACCCCCATTCCCCAACGGGGCCAGTTCCGGCAGGGTCCGCTGTTGCACCCGTGCGTTTACAAGGTGATACTGTTATTGCCATACATCGGCGAGGGTTTGCACAGCGGGTAAGGCCGCTAACCTCGGTAGGTCGCTAGCCTGGTCAATGCAGGCCATCAGATGAGAGCCATCCATACCGATGACCACACTCACGGCATCCCGCTCGGTTTTGTCTTTGGGCAAACGGTAATCTTCGAACCGTTCGCCGTAGCCGTCGAACCACTCGAGCAGCACGTGTTGCTTGAGCCACTCGGGGACGACCGTCGCCAAGACATTGAGGGCGTGGCGCAACGTCTCGCCGACAAGTTCGAGATGATTAAGCGCTTTCACGGCGGCCAGGACGTGCGTCGAATCGGTGCGTTGGCGTC
>JACDGC010000737.1 GCA_013815535.1 Ktedonobacterales bacterium | reverse complement strand
CGTCAGTTGTGCCAGATCCAGCGGCGCGAACTGCATCGCCAGCCGATCGGTGTTCACAGAGGAGGCTTCGAGCAAATCTTGCAACAAACGCGTCATCCGTTGACCTTGATCTTTGGCCTGGCCCAACACCATATGCAAATTCGTCAAAACGCGCTGCGGCTGCGCTGACTCGCCTTGGTGTAATTGCCGACGCAGGCGTTGCTCGGCGATATCGATGTAGGCACGCAACGCGGTCAGCGGCGTCTTCAGTTCATGATTGACCATATGCAAAAAGCCATCCATTCGCACATTGGCTTCTTGCAGGGCATGGGCACGCAGATCGGCAGCCTGGCGTTCGCGCAGCAATCGTTCGTGCTCGACGATCAAGGTCGTCAATTGGGCCAACGCGCCGATCAGGCGCAATTCCTCCGGCGCATAGTGGTGCGCGGCAGTGCGATAGTCCAGCGTCACCAAACCAATCAATTCACCGCCAAGCAACATCGGCGCAATCAAGGCGACATAAATGCCATAAGGATTCGGGAGTTCCGCATAGGGTGGTTGGCTAAAATCGATGAGCACCACCTGCCCCGCGCGCAGGGTGCGATATTCAGCGGTGCTCGTGTCGATGGGGGTTTGCTGGGCGCGCTGCTCGTGCCACCAAGCCACCGTTTCTTCTGGGCTCAAACCAGCCACCGCCAGCGGTTGTGGAATGCCCGTCTCAGGCTCGATGGCCAACAGACCCACGCGGTCGCACCCCAGCACCCGACGAATGAGATCGGCCAGATTGAGCGATTTCGTGCTGGCGTCCTTGGGCTGGGCAGGGGCCGTCGCGGCCTCTTGCGGCAACTGCACCAACTCCTGCGCCATCTCAAGCAACGCATTCAACGCGGCCAAGGTACGCAGCTCCAGCGTTTTGCGTTCCGTGATATCACGATACACCGCCACCGCCCCGATGATCGCGCCGTTTTCATCACGGATGGGCGCGCCCGTCACCCCCATCACGCGGTCCTGGCCGTCACGGGTGTGCAGCCTCACCGCCATCGACAGCGTCTCACCGCGCAAGATGCGGGCGGTGGGCAACTGATCGGCGGACAAATGCTGGTTATCTTCATCACGCAGATCCAAAAACACCGCCCGCGCTTCAGCGCTGAGCGAGGCAAACCCATCATCCGGGTTTAAGCCGAACAATTGGTTCACCGCTGGATTCATCATGCGAATGCTGCCTTCGATGTCATAGACGAAGACACCATCAGTGATGGCGGCGAAGGTCGTGTCTAGTTGATGGGCGCGTTCGGCCAATTCACGCTCCATCACTTTGCGTTCGGTGATGTCGGTGCTGGTGCCCACCCATTCGCGGATTGCGCCGTCGGCGTCGATGATGGGCATACCCCGCGCCACGAACCAACGATAGGCCCCATCGCGCCGCCGCACCCGATATTCAGTGTGATAAGGAGCTTTGTGCTGCAACGCAGCCGACCAGTCAGCCTGCGTGTGCGCGCGGTCATCTGGGTGCAGGGTATTGAGCCACCCGAGCCCCTGCACCTCGCTGACCGTCGCCCCCGTGAAGGCCCGCCAACTGGGCATGTCGGCAACCATGCCCTGGCTATCCGTCACCCAGGTCAATTGCCCCGTGGCGTTCTCCAAAGCATGAAAGCGCTCTTCAAGTTGGCGATAGCGCGCCTGTGCCTCCGCCAATGCATCATCTGGGGTCGACATAGCAAGGGACGGTCTACTGGATGCCCATTCTGGTTCGATCACCCTATCCCCCTGCTGCACGTATCACTTATAACATAATCTCGAGCATATGCATTGGGCATTGGTTAGCATGCGTGATGCCAAGCTTAACCTTTGTCGGATGCCGCAGTAAAAACCACACCCGCATCACAGAGAGAACACGCCGCAGATGCCCTCCGCGCCTTTCATACCCGATGAAACTGTGGCATGGGCCACCGCAGATGCCAACCACCGATGCCCCAGATGGCCAGCCCCCCCAGCCAAGCGGCATAGAGGAAAAGCGCCCCTGCCACAAATATCGGCAGCACCGCCGGAAAGAAGACCGCTGGGGTCGCGGCCAGCGTGGCCAGCCAGGCAGCCCCCCCAAGCACCGTGAGCCAACGGGGGAAGGCACGCACCCGTGCGAGCGCGACCACACACAACACCCCGGCGATGAAATACACCGTGTTCGCCACCCCCGCCGACAGCAACGCGGCCAGGTGATCAGCCAGATCGAACAGCAATAGCGGCGTGGTCGTCGTCCCCGGCGGCGCGCTCACATACGCCTGCGCCAGCGTGGGCATTGCCGTCACCTGAATGGCATCACCAACCACATCCACCGTGCCCCCAATGAGCGCGACGATGGGCGCGAAGCGCAAGAGATTAGGCACCGCCGTACGTGATACGAAGGCCCGCGTCACCGTCCAGATGCTCAGGACGAAGCCCAAGCTTCCGCCCATCCACATCAACCACCCTACGCTCCACAGGGTTGCATGGGTGGCAATGAAATGCAGGCGCGCATCAGCGTCGCCACCTGCCGCCGTACCCGGTGCGAGGAAGAGCCCGGTATACGCCAAAGGAATGAGATTCAGCGCGGCGGCCAGCACCAGCATCGCCCGCGCCAAGGA
>JACDGC010000736.1 GCA_013815535.1 Ktedonobacterales bacterium | reverse complement strand
GCTAGGTGCCCACCACAAATGGGACACACTTCCCGAATGAACGGCATCGAACGCGTTTCCTCCTGCTCCGTCTCTAGTATGCCCGAAGATATTGAATAAGTCAATACTATGGTATCTGGATTGATTAATTAAATCAATATTCATGATCGGGCCAGCTATGCAGAAGCCCTGATGCTATACCACCCCATCATCTCTCGCCAGCGTCCCGATGAGCAGTGTGAGATGTATGCACTGGTTGGAACATGTCCCACTGCTTCGTGGCGTGTCGCCCCACTTTCCCTGTTTCATAGGAAAAGCCCTTTCGTGAGGAGTCCTTTCGTTCGGCTTGTCCAAATGATATACTTTCTAGTAAGAGTTGATGAGGAGTCCCATTGATTTATGTTCGAGAGTCTATCACAGCGGCTTGATGTCATCTTCGATCGTTTGCGCGGCCATGGCAGTGTCACCGAGAGCGACCTGAAAGAGGTCATGCGCGAGGTACGCCAGGCATTGCTCGAAGCCGATGTCAATTTCAAGCTGGTCAAGCAGTTCGTCGCCAATGTGCAAGAAAAAGCGCTCGGCGCGGATGTGCTGAAGGGGCTGAATCCCGCCCAGCAAGTCATCTCTATCGTCTATGATGAATTGGTCGAGATGCTCGGCGGCGCGGATGCCGACAAGCCAAAGATTCAATACGCGGGCGCGCCACCGACGGTCATCATGCTCGTCGGCTTGCAGGGGTCAGGCAAAACGACCACCATCGCCAAGCTGGCGCTGATGCTGCGCAAGCAACACCAGAAGCCGGTGATGGTCGCGTGCGACATGCAACGCCCCGCCGCCGTCACGCAGTTGCAACAGTTGGGCAAGCAACTTGATATCCCCGTCTATGCCGAGGCGGCGGGCAACAAACCCGTCGACATCGCGTTGCGTTCGCTGCAATGGGCCAAGGAGCAGGCCGCCACCATCGTGCTGATCGACACCGCCGGGCGCTTGCACGTGGATGAAGACCTGATGCGCGAGGTCAAGGTTATTCAAGAGCGGACCCATCCGCAAGAGACGCTGCTGGTCGTAGATGCCATGACGGGGCAAGACGCCGTGCGGGTGGCGCAGTCCTTCCACGAAACCGTGGCGCTGACAGGCCTCATCATGACCAAGATGGATGGCGACGCGCGCGGTGGTGCCTCGCTTTCCATCCGCTCCGTCACGGGCGTTCCCATCAAATTCATGGGTATGGGCGAAAAGACTGACGCGCTCGAACCCTTTTATGCCGAACGGTTGGCCCAGCGCATCCTGGGGATGGGCGATGTGTTGACGCTGATCGACAAGGCGAAAGAAAACATCAGCGAAGACGACGCGATGAAGATGCAGCAAAAGCTGATGACCGCGTCCTTTAATCTGGAAGACTATCTGAACATGATGCGTCAGGTGCGCAAGATGGGGCCGATGCTCTCGATCATCGAGATGATCCCTGGCTTGAATAAGATGTTGCCCCCCGAGGCGAAGGAAGCGCTCGGCAAAGACGACGATTTCAAGCGCATCGAATCCATCATCCTGTCGATGACGCCGCAAGAACGGCGCAACCCGAAGATCATCAATGGCAGCCGCAAGCGCCGCATCGCCAAGGGTTTTGGCTACACCGAAAAAGAGGGGGAACACCGCGTCGAAGCGGGGGTGTTCCAGATCAACGAGTTGCTGAAGACCTTCCGTGAGATGGGGCCAATGATGAAGCAGATGGCCGCGATGCAACAAGGTGGCAAGGGGAACCGCCGCATGCAACGCCTGATGCGCCAGATGGGCGGCGACCCGGGCGCGGGTCTGCCCAGCCCTGGTGCCATGCCGAAGCTGCCCGCGCCGCGCTGAGCACCCCCGCTCTCCGTCGATTCCATGAAAGCGCTCATCCTGCCGATTATGCTGATCAGGGAGGATGAGCGCGATGATTTTGGCCAAGCGAATGGGCCTGCCACACCGACCGATGCTGCGCCGGGTCGTGCTGGGGGGGCTCATGATTGCTGTGTTGACCAGCGTGCTCGTGGGAGCGCTACGGCAGACCAGCGCCGCCGCCCCACCGCGCCCCGTGGCGCTCGCGGACTTCCAGGGCATGATCTTCGTGTGGGCCAGTGGCACGCAAGCGGTGCAATCACTGGCCACGGCCCAGTGTCGCAGCCTGGGGCTGGATGCCCGTGGCTGTGGCGCCATTAGCGCAGCCACCCGCGCAGCGTGGCTGGACTTGCTGGCGCACGACCCAGCGGCGCTAGGTCGCCTGGGTGCGCGGCCCAACCTGCTGGCGCGTGGGCAGATCTTGGCGACTCTCGCGGGGCGTTTGGGGCGTATTGTTGGGGGACACATCGCACCATTGCTGGCGGCGACCGCGCAGGTGTATCACCAACTGCGCGACCCGCAGTTCGTGCGAACGGCGGCACGGCGCATTGGTCAACCCATCCGTGGCCCAGATCCGCGCCCCACCACGGCGACGCCATATGTCTGGGCGACGGCTTATGCTCAGACGCAGTTGCCGCCGGGCATGACCACCAGTGGCAGCCGCTATGCCGCCCTGCCTGACCTCTATCTAAGCATGGCGAACACGGGGAAGGGGGCCTATATCCCCGCCGTGTACCAGCCCTATTA
>JACDGC010000046.1:7159-12630 GCA_013815535.1 Ktedonobacterales bacterium | reverse complement strand
ACTTTCACTAAGAAAAACGGATCGGGTGCAGCACTTAAGTCAATACGATGCCCTTCGACAACTCCGATGGGAACAAGCGTAGTTTTATATAATCCACCTTTTGCTTTATTGTTGCTTGGCACCTTTGCTGGTACTTTAGGGGGCGCCAACCGTTCAAAAACCTGACGGACAAGTTGAGCAAACTCTTTGTTTTTCTCAATTTCTTTTAAGGCCGCTTCAAGAACAGCAACATTTACAAGTTTTAGGTTATCCAACCCTAATTCGGACGCAATTCTCTCTGCATTTTGTTGGCTTCGCTGTTGGATTGTTAATTTTGGCGGTTCAGATGTTACTGTTGACATAAATAATCATCTCCTCTACGAATGCTTTGTAATCTCGTTCACCCTTGTTCCTTCCTTGTATCCATTTTCCTACAAAAGGATTGGAAGGTGGTTTTCCATGAGCATTTTCAATGCCCTGGTCATGGTGAATTAGGCTATTAAACATAGGTATACCACTCCCACTCAAACCAGCACGCAAAGCAGTACCCTTGTCACTAACATCACTTGAAGAAGAACCCCTACCATGATAATCGGTGATTAACGCACCCGCAATTCTACACCCATTTTTCCCAGTAAGAGCACTAATCGCATTTGCTGTTTCTTGTAAAAGAAAAACCCCAGAAGCCGCAAACGTTTCAACTTGTGTGGGAATGACAATGAAGTGTGCTGCACCTAATGCCAAGCGAATACGATACTCCACAGCAGTTGGAGTATCCAAGATAACCCAATCAAAATCACTGAGTGTCTGATACCTTGGTGGCACTATCTCAGATGCGTGGATATCGCGCGCAAAATCTAGAATGCTAGCGGTGAACCCATTCGCTCCTGGGTCTATCAAACGTAGATCAGGAGCAGCAGGGATGAGCCATACGTTTGCATAATCTGTCTGTCGAATGGCATCAGTAAGAGTACATTGATGGCTTAGATAAGTTCCAAGATGTTTGGGATTGGGAACCACTTGCTTATGCTGAGGACATCGCTGAGTAAGATTCCCTTGCGAATCTAAGTCTACTAGTAGTACGCGTTGACCTAATGAATCTAAAACCTGCGCCATATTAATGGCGGTGGTTGTTTTGCCAATGCCACCTTTGTTATTAGCAATGGCAATATACCGAGTTTGCTTAACACTACGCCGTTGAATACTGTCTGCCACAAGAATACTTTCAGGGGGGATAACGACGCTTAGATCGCCTTCGGATCTACTCCCGCGAATATAGTTGATATAACGGACAAACTGCTCACCATTGATTAAATAAATGTTTTCGTGTTTTGCTGCTTGGGCGCGTGCATCTGCTTTATAGTTTGAGGTTGTTACAAGATACCCACGTGCTCCCATGTGGGGTAACGTTGAGCCAGCAAAAGCATTGACAAAGTGTGGTGCAACATCATCAGTAAACCGTTTCACTTGTACAACAGCAACTAATGTATCATGTCCATTGAAAGTAGTATGGAGGTGGAGATCAAGCCCACTTCCATCATAAACGCCGGCAATGAAATTAACACGGTATCCAGCGCGCTGAAAGACGTATTCTACAAAATGCTCGAACCCTGTAGGGGTAAGTTCCAGCATCGCAGCCACCGTAGGCTTGGCAAAGATTTGCGCGAATGTCTCGTTTGGGGCAATTGACTGAGCCATGCTACTCTCCCTTTCGCTGTGGGGCTGGCTGAACAATAGCGCACTTTGAGTATAACATGGTCTTTTTACGTTGTACATCTTTTTAATATACAGAAAAACGGCTGATATTATGAAGCACTTCAGCCGCTTTTCAAAAATAGACGTGAATATTCCTACACGCCAACGCGCTGGCCACGCATGAGCCAGACGTAACTATCTTCCAGGTTTGGCGCGGCGGGGGTGGCATCAGCGGCGGGTGGTGCCACCCCCACCACGCGGTAACTGAAACCATCGGCCAGCGGCTGCGTGGCGATGACCGTATAGTCCCCCGTGGGCTTCGCGCCGTTGGTCGTCACCTGCCACACCTTGCCATTCGCCGCGCTGACCAACTCTCCCAGCCCCCCGTGAAAGATCACCTGCCCTGCCGCCAGCACCGCCAACCGCTGGCATGTCTGGGCGATGTCTTCCACGATGTGGGTAGAGAGCAGCACCACGCGGTCGCCCCCCAAATCCGTCAGCAAGTTGCGGAAGCGGATGCGTTCTTCGGGGTCCAGCCCAGCCGTTGGCTCATCCACGATCAGCAAGCGCGGATCGTTCAAGAGCGCCTGGGCGATGCCGACGCGCCGCTTCATGCCGCCGGAATAGGTGCGCAGTTTGCGGTCGGCCACATCGCTCAGACTCACCAGGGTCAGCAGGTCACCAACCCGCCGCTGGCGTTCGCGTTTGGCATCCAACCCCTTCAGCAGCGCGATGTAATCCAGGAATTCACGCGCCGACAGGTCAGGATAGACGCCCAGGTCTTGCGGCAGATACCCGAGGATGCGTTTGACTGCCGTGCGCCCGCGCTCGGTGGTGGCATCGATGCCGCCGATCATCAGCGCTCCACCAGTGGGCCGCAGGATGCCCGCCAGAATGCGCATCAGCGTCGTCTTTCCTGCGCCATTTGGCCCCAGCAAGCCATACATGCCCGTGCCAATTTCCAGCGACACGCCCCGCAGGGCCAGCACCTTACCGTTATAGGTCTTCGTCAGATCGCGGATGCTGATCTCCATCATATTTCCCTTGCGTTGCTAAGATTCGTTGCCCAACAGGGCCTCGTTGCGCCCCAACAGCGCCCACATCATCGCCAGCAAGACAACCGCGACCCCCATGAGCGCCAGCCGATTCCCCAGCCAATAGCCCGCGCTGGGGACTTCGCTGCTGAGGAAGAGGTAGGTATATTTCGTCGCGTCATATTGCTGAAGGAAGCCACCGAAAAGGATTTCACCAATCCAGACGACCCCCAAGATGGCCGAACTGGCCGCGCGATTACGCAGCAGCAACGCCAGCGACGCCCCCAGCGCCACAAGGGCCAGCGTCGGCGCGGCCCAGGTCAATTGATCCTGGGGGAAAACCCAGGGGAGGTGCCAAAAGCCGAACAGACGAATGACTTCGACAATGGCCACGCCCAGCACCGCCAACCACAGCGTCAGCACCCCCATGCGCCGCACAGCCGTGGCGCGGTAGGCACGCGGCAGGGTCAGATGCAGTTCACACACCGGATCAGCCAGCGTCAGTGCCGACGCCACGATGCTCCCCGCCAATGGCAGCATATATTCCGGCAGACGGCGCAAATAGCGGATGTTATCCGCATTGACGGAAGCGTTTGCTACCCCATTGTGCAAGTCATCCCAGGCCACCAGAACGACCAGCGCCACGAAACCCACCACCGCGAACACAGGCACCAACAGATTGAGCCAGCCAATGATGCGCAGTTCATAGCGCAAGCGCGTAAAGATGGTTGCCATCGTTCATTGCCGCCCTTCGCGGGCCAATTGCAGCCGCCACGCGGCGACCAGCGCCAAGGCCCCTAACCCCAGGATCACGGCAATGTTTGCCAGCGCGAGGGCCAGGGAAGGATGCGGCACGTAATCATGATAGCCACGAGCGCGCAAAATGCCGGTGAAAGCGAAAACACCGCCCGACGAGAGCAACGTGCCACTGAGGGTCGGAATGCTCTCGGTGGGATTCAACGTTCCCCACAACCAATACCCGACGAACAGAAATTGAAAGAGCGGGGTCCACATGAACCCCGTGCATGCGATGGAAAAGGCACCCACGAAGAGCATGGCGGGCACGTTGATGACCAGGAAGGCCGCTACCCCAAGCGGGATGACGCTTGGCCCATAGCCGCGACTGAGAATGACGCCCAGACCCACCGCATACAAAATGAAAATGGGGATGATCGTTGCCCCGACGGTGCCGAGATATTTAGCAAAGACGCGCGTCGCCGCCGTGCCAGGGATGGCTTGGAGCGCGTCATCCATTTTGACGCGGAAGTCGCGCGGAAAACGATCCGCCATCAGCAACCCCACCGCGATGGAGACGATCAGGTTCGAAATGATCGCCCAATATGCCACGGCTTCGATGGGCGCGAAATGAAAACAGCCCTCAATGGTTGGAAAACATGGCCGATCCAGGGTCGCTCTCGTGAAGGTGAAGAGGATCGGCGAAAAGAAGAGCGTGCCAACCCACAGCGACGGACGCCGAATCTGCATGAGGAATTCGTAGCGCGCCGCGCCACTCAATGCTTGCCGAGACATAGCTGCACAGGCTCCTTCGCGTCAGATGGCGAGAATAATTAACGTGCTGAGCTAAAGCGTTCGCGGCGTTCGGTGACCACAATGGCCAGCCCCAGCAACACCGCTGCCGTGAGCAATATCGGAGGATTCGTTGCCCACAGGGGGTCTTGCATCAGCCGCAACGATCCGCCGTCTGCTGGGCTGAAGGCGCGGGCAATCCATACGACGAGCGCGGTCCCCGACGCCGCGAACGGCCCAAAAGGGGTCGCGAGTAATGCACTCAGCGCTGCCAACAGCGCCATCGGCCCCACCCACAGCGTGGCGATGTCCCACACGCCCTGGTGGCTGAGCCATGCCAGCACCCCCGTGCCCACCAGTGAGAGCACAAAGTCGAAGCCATAAAGCAATCCCCACCGGCTGAGAAAGATCAGGCTGGGCCGGATGGGCGTTGACCGCGCAACCTCCAGCAACGGATCGAACTCCGGCTCCGTGACGAAGCCCACCCCCGTTGCGGCGATGAGCGGCAGCGCAAAGGCCAGCAACAGCGAGGCATCATGTCCCGGTTGCTCCACCGCCACATATGTCGCCAGGGCGATGGCAACCAAGGAGGCAACCCACACCACTGGGGGCAGCAGCCGCGCCTGGCGCAGCACCACCTGTGCCGTTTGCCACCAATGGAACGTGACCGGCATGGGGGATGGTGCAGGCGCGCTGGCATCGATGGTGGCCCAGGCACCCGCCAACAGATCGCGCGTGGTCCGCACCGCCGCCAGGCTCGCCCGCTCGGTGGTGGCGATGCCCTCCCAGGCCGCCAGCGCTTGCCGACAGGTGGGGCAGCCCTCCAGGTGGCTACGGATGTGCCAATCTTCCGCCGCGCTGAGCGTGCCGTTGAGATACGCGGGCAAGAGATCAGTGATGGCAGCATGGGGCATCTTAGCGTACCTCCTCGGTGGATTCCAGCAAGGTGCGCAGAGCGTGCTTGGCATGGTTGAGGCGGCTACGCACCGTCCCGATGGGGATGCCCAGCACATTCGCCGCGTCTTGATAGGATAATTCTTGCCCAAAGATCAGCGCCAGCACTTCCCGTTGCGCGACTGGCAGACGGCGCAGCGCGGCGGCCAGGGCGGCTCGGTCAGCACCCGCCACCAGGGCATCCTCGGGGGTGGGGTCCGGCGCGGGCAGGTCGGCCAACGTGGCGGCATCCACCAGTGGCAAGCCGCGCCGCCGCAGCGTGTTGTGCGCTTGGCGGCGCGC
>JACDGC010000046.1:0-7149 GCA_013815535.1 Ktedonobacterales bacterium | reverse complement strand
CGCCACCCCCACCAGCCACGTGCGCACGCTGGCTTTGCCCCCAAAACTTCCCGCGCTGCCCCACACGGCCACCAGCGTATCTTGCAGGATCTCTTCGGCCAGCGCCTGATCAGGGGTCAGGCGCAGCAGGTAATGCAGCAGGGAATCCCCATGGCGGGCATAGATCTCCCCCAGCGCGTGGCGGTCCCCCGCCCCGATGCGCGCGAGCAACTGGGCATCAGCGGTTGGGGGTGATTCGGCCATCTGGCCCAACCCTTCTCGAATGGCGAAATCCATGCGTGCCTCCCCACGTTCCTGCTCATGAGTAGCACGCCGTGAGGAAATAGTTCACGCGAGATGCCATCGGCCCGCTCAATCGATGATATAGGAAGCTTGCCTGGGAAAGAGGATGCCCAGCAGCAATCGTGCCTCATCCTGTGCCCACACGTCTGGGAATGCCGCGCAAAGTTCCGCCAGCGTGCGATAGCCGCACAGCAATTGCGTGAAGACCAGGATGGGGCAGCCTGCATTGGCCTCCTCGCCATAGAGGGGGGGCTGCCACGGCTCGACCCCGCTCAGCTTCCCGGCGGCGAAGGTGAATTGCACCCCGCCCCGATACCAATCCAGCTTGAGGGTGCCTGTGAAGCCCACCATGGCCGATGCGGCCAGGCGGCGTTCCAGCACGGGCGCGATCCGCCGCAGAAAGCCCAAGGGGTCCGCCACGCGGATGTACCAGGCATAGGCTGGCTCGTGGTAAGGAGCCAAGGTTGGCCCCAGCACATCATAGAGCGGGTGCGCCTGGCCCAGCCGGAAGTCGATCCGGTTGATCGGCTCGTCACCTTCCATATTCGGCACCGTCTGGCCATAGATGGCCAGCGCACGCAGCAGCGGCAGCGCCACCGCCTTCCAGTTCGTCCCCGGCGTGACCTCGCATTCAAAGACGCTCAGATGGGCGTCCCAGCGCCGTTTGGCGACATGGATGTAGCCCACCACCGCGCCCGCCCCATCGACGATCATCTGGAGCATGCCCACCTTTTCGATGGTGCCCATCTCAGCCAGCTCAACGATGGTGAAGCGCCATTCTTCGGCGGTGTGCACGCTCCACAGCAGCGCGTCAGCGCGCCGTTGGGCGTGCAGCGCCATCAATGCGCGAATGTCCTTGACCGTGGCCGCTCGCAGCCCAAAGGGCTCGCTGGCATCGACTGGCCCTGGCGGAATCTGCACCAGATAGACGCCGCGCAGGCCATCCAGGTCCAGCGCGTATTCATAGCCGAACTGGCGATAGAAGGAGTAGATGCCCGTGATCGCCTGGATCGTTTGTCCCTCGGCGGCACTACGCGCATGCAACGCCGCGAAGATCGCTCGCACCAAACCTTTGCGCCGAAAGGCCGCATCCGTTGCTACATATTCTGGCCGACCCACGCCCAGCGGGATGCCCGCGTATTCCCAGGTGTGATGCCACAGGCAGGCACACGCGACGAGGGGCTGCCCCGCCTGCGCGGTGGCCTGCACCACCGCGAAATCACCCGGCCCCATCGTCGGCCAATCGCCATGCATCAGCATGCGCGTGCGCGCCCCGATGGTCAGGTTGGGCGGTTCATCCGCGTTGGTGCGGTGGACGCTGCCCAGCAGTGCGGCAATCGCTTCGGTGTCCGCCGCTGTGGACCAGCGCAAGGTCAAGCCATCACCAAGATCCCGCTGCATCGTTGCATCCGCCAGAGTGGGGTCATCTCGCATAGGGGGCCTCCTAAAATTGCGTTGGTCGCCTTTGTGCTCGGCTGCCGTGTCTGGCACAGCGTTGCCTCATAGCACGCGGTGGCATCTGGCAATCGTCATTATAACGCATGGTGGGCTATAATGAAGCAAAAACGGGGAACGTGCGATGCTGACGGCGATCATTCTGGCGGGGGGCGAAAGTTCGCGCCTGCGACCCTTGGGCGACAAATCGTTGCAACGCTTCATGGGCCAGAGCTTGTTGGCGCGCCACCTGCGCCTGCTGGCTGGCGCGGGGCTGCGCGAGATGGTCATCGTCACGGGGGCCAGCAACGACGCCGACATCCGCGCGGAATGTGCCTTGCTGGGGCTCAATGCGACCATTCGTTTCGTCAACCAACCCGAACCATTGGGGATGGGTGATGCCGCCGCGCGTGCGCTCACCGCTGTCGCGCCAGATGCCGCTGTCTATCTGACGCAGGCGCATGATCTCTTGGCACCCGTTTTTCACCACGCGGCCCTCGTGCAGGCTACCGCTCAACCCGATGCCATCTTCATCGCCGCGCGCCAGACCACGGCGTACTTTCCGGGGGGCTACCTCATTCCCGCCACCACAGGCCAGGACGAAAGCAGCCCGTTCCCCATTCGCGGCATCATCGAGAAGCCCGGGCCTGGCAATGAACCGAGCGCGTGGGTGACGCTGGTGGCGCATGTCATTCCCCACGCGGGGGCCATGCTGGCGGCCCTCGCTGCTGCCAGTGATGGCGACCCTGGGGATCGCTACGAACGCGCCCTGACGGTCCTTATGCACGCGCACCCCACCTTTGCGCTGCCGCACCAGCAATCCACCGCATCGCTCAAATATCCCTGGCACATGCTCGACATCATGGATGTGTTGCTGGGCGACATCAGCGAACCCGTGATTCACCCCACCGTACAGATCGCCGAAGGTGCCAGCATCCGTGGCAAGGTCATCGTCGCGGAAAACGTGCGGCTCTTCCCTGGTGCCGCCATCATCGGTCCGGCGTATATTGGGCCAGGGACGATTCTGGGCAACCACGCGCTCGTGCGTGATTCCATGACGGGGGCGCGCTGCATCATCGGCTACAGCACCGAGGTCGCGCGTTCGTGGCTGGGCGATGACGTGTGGTTCCACACCAACTACGTGGGGGATTCCGTCATCGACAGCAATGTCAGCTTTGGCTCTGGCACCGTCACCGGCAATCTGCGGTTGGACGAAGGCATCATCAAAATGCGGGTGAAGGGCGAGCGCATCGCGACCGGGCGCAATAAGCTGGGCCAGGTCATCGGCTCGGGCACCCGCGTTGGCATCAATGCCTCGCTGATGCCCGGCATCGTCATCGGCCGCGATGCATTCGTTGGCCCCAGCATCCTGCTCGGCGAAGACGTGCCAGATGGTAAGCGCGTCACCGTCCGTCAGCAACTCGACTGGGCCGACAACACCGTGCAGCGCCGCCCCGAGGACCGCGATGCCTTTCGCGGCAAACTGAGTTAACGGTGCCCTCTGCGGCTCACCGTGTCAGATGCACGATTGCGCCCGCGAAAACTGGCGGACACGCAAAGCGAATGCGCTGAAGCACACCGAAATAGAAACACAGCGAACGAATATCTTCAAATAGCTGTTCAGCTAATTGGCCTGGGGCAGGGAAATATGCGCGGGGATTTCTTGCAATGCCCACGAGTTGCCATCTGGATCGCTGAAGTAGGCATATTTTACGCCTCCCATGTCATCCACCTGGCTCATCGTCACGCCTTGTTCAGCCAGGGCTGAGCGTGCCTCGTTGATATCCGCAACGACGAGATGCAAATTCTTGACGGTGCCCGGCTGGGAAAGATCGCCCATGCCAGTGCCGATGACAATCGAGCACGCCGACCCAGGCGGGGTGAGTTGCACGATGCGCATGCCATTGCCAGGCTGCACATCGTGGTCGACATGAAACCCCACCATTTCTGCGTAAAAAGCTTTCGCGCGCTCCACATCCGCCACGGGAATCGGCACCAGTTCCAGTTTCATTTCCATTGATTGCTCTCCTCTTCATGCTCGTTTCCACCATCATCAGTATACAGTTATCTTGACGAGAACGCGAACAAAAGACCCAGAAGTGCGCGCGAGCATGGCCCGTTGCGATGCGTGTGAAGTCCTCACACACGCCGAGCCAAAGTCCCCTTTGCCGCATTTTGTGTGCTAGGTCAGAATGTTTCCCATACAGATTCACCAGCACTTGGAGGAACACCGTCATGCGAAAAGTTATTGTCCTTGAATTCATCTCCCTAGATGGGGTCATTCAAGCCCCAGGTGGGCCAGAGGAAGATACCAGTGGGGGTTTCGCGTATGGTGGGTGGATAGGTCCCTATGCCGACGATGTTCAAGGAACCATCATACGTGAGCAGATGAATTTGCCATTTGATCTGTTGATTGGGCGCAAAACTTTTGAAATTTGGGCAGCGCACTGGCCGCAACATGCGGACGTTTGGCCGGGCGTCAACACCGCGACCAAATATGTCGCCTCGAACACCTTGACGTCGCACGAATGGCAGCCCACGGTGTTTTTAGGTGGAGACATTGCGGAAAAAATCCGCGACCTCAAGCAACAGCCCGGGCCGGATTTGCATGTATATGGGAGTGGCAATCTCGTGCAGACGCTCCTCAAGCATGATTTGGTCGATGCATTCTGGTTCAAGATCCATCCTTTGACGTTGGGCAGTGGAAAACGGTTGTTTGCCGAAGGCACCATCCCGGCGGCGTTCGAGGTGACGGCGAGCAACGTCTCCCCAAAGGGCGTCTTCATCGTGAATTACGAGCGTGGCGGCGCGATTCCAAAAAGCTGATATTCAGACCAACTTGCTTTTTTGACGAGTGCCAAGGCACATGCGAAAGTAGAGCAACCATTACTGGCTACTTGATCACTTTGCATCATTTGACAGATCGCAAAGGGGATGATACGATAGCGGTGCAGAGCCAAACGCAATCAGGCAACCGCGTCAGCCTTGGTGCTGCCGAGGAAAGTCCGAGCTCCACAGAGCACGATGCTGGCTAACGACCAGTGGGGGCGACCCCAAGGACAGTGCCACAGAAACATACCGCCATGGTGACATGGTAAGGGCGAAATGGTGCGGTAAGAGCTAACCCTTGAACGTCCGTCTGTGTCTATTAACATGCATAGCACAGCAAAAACCCCCCGATTTTTCGGGGGTTTGCCTATTTCTTGTGTCTGTGCTTGCATAGTTATGCATAGGCGTGGGGGTAAAAATAGGGGTAGACTATTTGGGTTTCGGGATTTTGGGGTTGATCGGCCTTTTGTACATGCGGATTTTTAAATCGCGACATTGGGTTCATTTTTACACGTTGTTATCATACAAAAAAAACGATGATGAGATGAGGTGGTAAAGATCGCATCGCGCTGCTATAATCCAACATGTATCTACGGGCACCGCTCGTTGAGCTTGGTACTGGCACAGGATGATAGCCCAGCCCCCTTGGGGCTGCTCAGACAGGGAGGTTGCTCTACGTGTATGCGTCCTCCTCCTCTTGCTGACACTCTTCCTCCCAAACGCCGCGAACTTTTGGGGAGAGCATCCTCTCTCCTGGTCCGGCTGCCGATACTAACTTCGTGATGCGGGGCTGTAGTACAACCGCGTTGTGTTTCGTAAGAGCAGCCACACCCTTGGTGTCACGCTGCAAGGAGGATTCCCATGCGCCAAGCTACCCACACCCTTCTCCGCTGGGGTCTTGTTCCCCTGGCCCTGGCTCTGGCTCTCACCCTTGGGGGGGCTCTGTTGGCTCCGGCCACCCCCGTTCATGCCGCGCCGGTCTGCCAAACTGTCTTTGTCACGTTCTATGGCTTTAAGCCAATCTGCTTACCCGCTAGTGGCAACTCAGCCACTCTCGACAACGTCCATACCGTTGGTGACGCATACGACTCCAGCAATCACAGTATAACGGTAACAGTAGCTCCTCCAGGTTCTGGTGTGTACGTTATAACTCAACCTGGAACAGGCGTCGTATTTTCTGCACCAACAACGGTGACTATCACCTATTCCTGAGGTGCAGTTTCCTGAGGCACTGGCCTCAGGGAAACAGGTACTGCCTACCCGTTCACCCGACATCCCATCACGCTGAGTTCCCGATGATGGGTATCCCCCTGGTCCTCCCTGCGGCACCTCGCTGCATGGGCAGATCAGGGGTTTTATTATTGAGGTATTCGGACCATCAGGTTGATCAGCCCACGATCTTATCACAACTTCAACCTGATGGTCCGATTTTAAGCTTTCGATGTACAAGCAAGAGATCAACCCGAAATTCCGGATACCCGACTATTTTCGCCCTATCGCTTCTTTCATGCGATCTACGTCTGTTATCTTGTAGAAACGGCGGCGGCCATCATCGGGAAAGAAATGTGGCTGTATTCCAAGCAAGGCAATCAATGCTCTCACTTGTTCTTCAGTGGCCTTTAACTCTTGCCGTACCTCTTCTAGGGTCAAGTAACCATCTCGTTCGGGCATAATAAAACCTCGCTTCCTAAGTATTCCCCAAGTTCTTTACTTTATTCTACCATCTCCCAGTACCAAATGTAAATAAAACTATCCTAGGATATCTCTAATGTACTTAGAGATACTATTGACAATTCGGAATTAGGTGATATACTCAGAATTACCGGGGAGAGATGAAAATCACCGGGATGCAACAATTGAATAAGACTTAAGTCCATGAATCTCCAACCCGGCAGACGGGGTAGAGGAACGAAGCGGATTAGAACGCATCGACAGTCACTTCAAGAATACAGCGTCGGTGGCAGGGACCGTGGAGCCCAGGCACTGTGGGAAACAAGATAGGCTCTGAGACGAGCACGGATTCATGGCAGAGGCAGCGAAACCAACTCAGCAAAAGAGCAAACGGAAAAGCGCCTCTCAACTACGAACTTGGCAGTTACGTTGAGGGGCGCTTTGTCTCGCTGAGAGTAGTATACCTGCTCTTGGCCGTTCCTGCAACAAGGAAACGGTGTTTCATGGCTTCCTCCATGTCTCGTTGTGGCGTGTTGGCTTCTTCGTCTCCTGATGAGCCAGCGCTCATCTTGCCCAGTTCCCACATCTCTTTCGCCCAGTGCCAGGTGCTTGCCGCGCAAGAAGCGTTAGCGATGGTTGAAACGGTGGTAGCCCGTTCGGTAGGTCATGGGCAAGCAGGCCTCGTGCACGATTTCCTCCGGTTTCGGGATTACTTGCGGCTGCGGTATCAGCAGGGGCAAACGTTGGAGCAGATTGCCGCCCATTTCCAGCTTTCCCGGCGCACGATGGGGCGGCATATCGGCGAATTGGCTGAGGCACTGGTCTGGGTTGTGCTCCTGCGGCGGGATGCTCTGGCTCACGCAGCGCGGTAACGCTCGGCGGCGTGAGGAGGGGTTCCAAGGGGGCGCGCTCCCTTGGGCGGGTCCAGGGCGG
>JACDGC010000735.1 GCA_013815535.1 Ktedonobacterales bacterium | reverse complement strand
CCAATATGGTTGCGCGGCGGAGGGCGGCGGAAAGCAACGTCCCGGCTTCATCGAAGCGCCCGCGCTCCGTTTCGACGCGTCCACGGGCGATCTGGGTATCCACCACGCCAAAGGTGTCGCGTGCGTCCTGGTAGATCGCTTGGGCCTGTTCCAATGCCAGCGCGGCGCGGTCAGGGGCACCCTGTTGGCGATAGGCCTCGCCCATCCCCCGCAGCGCGTCGGCTTGTAAGTAGGGGTCGTGCACCAGTTCGGCTAACTCGGTGGCGCGGGTATAGGCGGCGATGGCGGCGGTCAATTGGCCCCGCTGGCGGTCCACATGGCCTAGCGCGAGCGTGGCTTTTGCCTGGCCGCTGCCATCATGCGCGCTGGTGAAAAGGCGCATGGCGCGGTCATAGAGGCTGCGGGCACGGTCCAGGTTATTCGTGGCGCGCACGACATGGCCCAGCGCGAGCGTCGCGTTGGCCTCGCGCAGCTCGGCCTTGGTTGCGGCGAAGAGCGGGATGGCGGTTTCATAGCTGGCGATGGCTTGCTCGGCGGCCCCATTCGCGCGCTGCACTTCGGCCAGTTCGGCGCGGGCGGCCCCCATATGTTCCTCGTCATTGACTTGGCGAAAGAGCGATTCAGCGACCAACAGTGCTTCGGCGGCTTCTTCCAGCCGTCCGTCGCGGGCGTATGTGATGCCTTTATCGAGTCGTTCCTGGGCTTTCGTGGCGAGGTCTTGCATCTATTTGTGGCCCTCCTGGGGTGTCTTGGCGCGTATATCATCAGTCTACGCTATAGAGTGTAGCCCAGGAGGGGGCAACCCGGCAAAAACATGCGGGTTAGCTCATGCAATGAATGGTGACGGTGATCGGCTGGTTGAGCGCGCCGGGGGCGTTGACGATGATGGTGCTGGTCCCTATGCTAGTCATTTTGCTGACCGTGATCTTCTGGTGTTCGTTGGCGTCGAGTGTGCCGTTGAGTGGCCCCACGCTATACGGTGTGTTATTCGTGAGGGTGAAGCGCATTTCATTTTGTCCCGTGTTCACGACCTCGAAATTCATTGAGCGATTCAAGCAGATGGCGAAGGGAAAGTCGGTTTGTGGTTGCACGCTGAGGGACGCCGGCGTGGTGGCGGGAGTTGTGGTGGTTGCTGGGGTCGCGGTCGCCCCTGGTGTGGTGCTGGCTGGCGGGGTCGTGCTGGTGACTGGGTGCGTGGTAGCGGTCGCGCCAGGGGCAGGGGTCGGGTGTGCCTTTTGGCTGGTGGCGGTCGCGCCTGTTTGGCCAAGGATGGGAGTGGTTGATTGCGTGCGTGGGTGGCGCGTGAGGAAGGTGATGAGTAACGCCAACAGCACGAGGGTGGTGATGATGCCTCCCACAAAAGCCAAACCGATGGGCACGCCCTGTTGCCGCACAGCGGAGGGTGGCGGAGGAGCGACCTGCCACGGCGGTGGAGGATTATCAGCGGAAGGATCATTGAGGAAAATGGCCGGGGTTGTCAGGGCGCTGGTGCCCCCATCGCCCGCATAGGGCACATCGCCGCTGGAATGAATCTCGGTGCCACAGGTGGCGCAACGACGATTGGCGATGGATCGGTCATCAAGCGGCGTGCCGCAGTTACCACAATAGCGCATGAATGCACGTCTCTCCTTCAACAAATGGCAACAAGATATTTGATAGTATACATGCAAGTCTACGCCATTGTTTCATAGGCATGCCGTTTGTACCGCGTTGTCAGGGTGGTGGCAGGTGAATGTGCTGTATCCGCCCGCTTTCATTATCATAAGAGGAGGGGAAGGCGCATTGGAGATATCATAGCTCGTCGCGCTACACAAGTAATGATGTGTAGTGGCAACACATGCGTTGGGGAAAGATAGCATCATAGTGGAGGGAAAAGAATCGGAGACGGGTGGGCCACGGCGCTCTCAGAGGCTCCCTTACTGCTGCTGGCTTCCGCCCCTGACAGGGTTCGAAAACGTGAGTCGCATGGGACCCGTTCTCCTCATCGCTTCCCATTATAGCATATGGGTGGGGGGCGATAGCAAGAACGGGTCAGCGAGGGGGTCGCTCTCTCACACGCGCTCGATGATGAGGCCGGTGCCCAGCCCGCCACCGCAGCACATCGTTTGCAGGCCATAGCGGACGCCCCGCCGTTCCATCTCGTGCAGCAGCGTGGTCAGCAGGTGTGCGCCCGTTGCACCCAGGGGATGGCCCAGGGCCATAGCACCACCGTTGACGTTGACGCGTGCCAAGTCGGCGTCGGTCTCGTGTTGCCAGACCAGCACGACGGGGGCAAAGGCCTCGTTGATCTCGATGAGGTCCATGTCAGCGAGCGTGAGGTCCGCGTCGGCCAACACCTTGCGGGTCGCGGGGATGGGGCCAGTCAGCATCAGCACGGGATCTGACCCAACCACGCGGTGAGCGACGATGCGGGCGCGGGGCGTCAGGTTGTGCTGGCGGATGGCGCGCTCCGAGGCCAGCACCAGCGCGGCGGCTCCATCGCTGATCTGGCTGGAGGTCGCGGCGGTGATGCGCCCATCTGGCAGAAACGCGGGCTTTAGCGTCGCCAGTTGCTCCAACGTTCCGCCAGGACGGATGCCCTCGTCGCGGGTGAAGCTGCCGCCATCTGGCAGGGGC
>JACDGC010000734.1 GCA_013815535.1 Ktedonobacterales bacterium | reverse complement strand
GGGCATGGTGATGTCGAGCAGCGTCAACTCGGGTTTCTCGCGGTCAAAGACATCCAACGCTTGCAGGCCATTTTCGGCTTCCACCACAGTGTGGCCTAGCTTCGTCAGCACTTTGGCGCAGCGCATCCGCATGAAGGCGGCATCATCGACTAAAAGAACTTTTGCCATGGGGATTCGTTCTCCTCTTTTTGTGTATGCTAGGTCAGGCCAAATCGCGTGGTGTGCTGCCTGCGAGCCGGACAGTCATTTGCCCCGTCGCAACCACCAAAGTGAGAGTCCGTCCTGATGTGCCGCCAAAATCCGTTGCGACCAGGCTCAGGCCCGTCGCGCGGAGGGTGTTCACCACCAGTTCCGCGTTGCGGGCACCGATGCTGCCCAAGGCCCCGACTTTGGCGAGGGACCCCAGCATTTGCGCACCACCTGCCGCTGCTAGGCGCAAGCGCGACCGCATGGCCCCCGCCGCTTCCAGTTCACGCAGCAGCAACGGCACGCCCGTGGTGGCGAAACGCGCTGGGTTATCGGCCGTGCTATTGGCCGGTGGCTCAGGCAACAGCACATGCATCAGCCCCGCGACATGAGATTGGGCAACCCATGCGGCAATGGCGACACACGACCCCAGGCCATACGCACTCAGCACCATTGCCGGGTCGCGCGAGATGGCGAATTGCGCGATGCCCACCGCGATGACGGTTTCCGTCGGTGGAGTGGTGTGCGCGGTAAGCAGCGTCATCGTTTCCTCCTCCCCGGCTTGGGGGGTGCCAATGCCTGCACGAGCATCTCAAGCCCGCTGGGATGCGGGATGAGCGCGACCGACCCCGTGGCACTGAAGCCCGCCATCATGATGGAGGTTTCAATATATAATGCCTCTTCGGCAACTTGGGCGATGTCGAGCAGGGGCATCTCAAGGATGGCTCCTGCCATATCCGTCACGACCGCCGGGCATGAGGGGAAGATGCGGAGCTTGGTCGCATCCGCCAGGGCGTTCAACAAGCCCGAAGCAGTGATGTTGCCGACCTCACCCAGCGCCGACTGAATCATCGCCTCGCGTTGCTCAGGGGGCGGTTGCACCTCTTCGATGAGGGGGGCAACGAGCGCTTGGGCATCACTTGGCGCGAGCAGCAGCAGGAAATGCCCCGTCACGTCGCCATCCATGCCCAAATAGAGGCCGGTCATCATGGCATCGGGCATGCGCGTGGGGACCTCTTCAAACGCGATCCCCAGCGCGCACTCCACCAATTGCTCGATGGGGCATAACCCCAAGCGCGGCGCTTCGATGGTGATGCGCTGGCCCACGAAAAATGAAAGCTGATCCGCCGCCGCGTGCAGTCCCATGCTGATGGCTCGATGGACGGCTTCGAGTTGGCGCGCACGGCGCATGGTCAACATTCCTGGCGCGCTCATACTGTTGCTCCTTGCGGAGCCCGCACACCACGCTCGCTGGCCATGATGTGCTTGATGAGCGCCGCCACATCCAAGATGGGCGCGACCTGCCCATCACCGAGCACCGCGCCACCCGAGACGCCCTGCGCGCTGCGAAAGAGCGTGCCCAGTGGTTTGATGACGATCTCTTGCTCGCCGATGAGGGCATCAACGATCAAGCCACCACGGCGCTCGCCCCAACGGACGGCTACGACGAATTGGCGGTCTGGTCGCTCGGTTTCCTGGGCTGTGACGGGAGGGGTGTCGTGCGAGAAACTCTCGAAGATTTCTCGCAAGCGCAGCAGCGGCAACACCTGCCCACGCAATTCGATGGCCTCGCGCCCATTGACCGAGCGCAGTTTTTCGCGCTCGATGCGGAGCGCTTCAACCACCGAGGTGAGCGGGATGGCATAGGTCTGGCCGCCGACATCAATCAGCAGTGCGCGAATGATGGCGAGGGTCAGCGGCAAACGAACGGTGAAGCGCGTGCCTTGGCCTATCTCGGTTTCGACCGTGACGGTGCCATTGAGCCGCTCGACGTTGGTGCGGACGATATCCATCCCCACGCCCCGGCCCGAGATGTCGCTGATCTGCTCTGCGGTGGAAAAGCCTGACGCGAAGATTAACTCAAGCGCCTCACGTTGGCCCATGCGAGCCGCCGCTTCGGCGGTGATGATGCCTTTGGTGACGGCTTTTTGCTTGATGAACTCGGCATTGATGCCGCGCCCATCGTCTTCAATGTCGATGACGATCTGGTTCTCTTCGTGGCGTGCGGCCAACCGCACTTGCCCAGCTTCATCCTTGCCAACCTTGAGGCGCTCCGCGCCCGGCTCGACCCCGTGGTCGATGGAGTTGCGCAGCAGGTGGATGATGGGATCGCCGATCTGCTCCGCTACGCTGCGGTCCAGTTCTGTATCCTTGCCTTCCACGATGAAATCGATCTTTTTGCTGACCTTCTGGGCCAGGTCGCGCACCAGACGCGGGAATTTGCTGAAGACCGATTCGATGGGGAGCATGCGCGAACGCATCACCTCATCTTGCAGGTCGTCGCTGATGCGCGCCAGATGGCGGCTGGTTTCGGTCAGTTCCTCGGCCAGGACGGGATCGTTGGAATGCGCGGCCAACTTGGCCGAGATGCGTGCGAGCCGCGTGCGGTCGATGACGAGTTCACCGACGAGATTCATCAGTGCATCCAGC
>JACDGC010000733.1 GCA_013815535.1 Ktedonobacterales bacterium | reverse complement strand
CGCTAAAGGCCCCCCACGCGCAATCACCTATGAATTGTCCGACGCTAGAAGCCGAGCGGCGTGATGGTGATGTAGGCATCTTGCGCCAGCCGTGCCCGACGGCTGAAGATGCCGCTGATCGTCTCGATGGCCAGCAACGCCCGGCGCTGGAATCCATATTTCTTGAGCAGCGCGGCGCGGATCGCGACGATCTCGGCGGCGTCCTCCAGCAGGCGTGCGTTGCCCACCAGTGTCGGGCCAGTGACCGCCCCGCGCACCGTGCAGGGCGCGAGCGTCACATGCGCGGTGTGCCGCAGCCGCTTCACCTTGCCTGCCGTCGCAGCGGTGTAGAGCGCCAAGCCACCGTGATGTTCCACGAACCAGACGGGGGTGGCGACGCCTGTGCCATCGCGCCGAAAGGTCGTCAGGTTGATGTAGCGCTCACCTTCGAGCGCGGCGAAGGAGCGGGTCCCTGGCTGGGTATCGGCACCCATAAAACGCCCTTTCTGGCACACGTGCGTGGTGGTTTGCAAGGGGGCACAGCACGCTATGCCCTCTGCATCGGTGGGTTCGCGGGGCTAGCTCCCCGGCTCTTGCTCGGCCACGGGTGACTTTTTCAGGCGCGGCGCGGCAGTGGGGTCTGTGTTGAAGCGGTTCATGGTGGCCTGGGTTCCCTCGGCGGCCCACGCCAGGGCAGCATCGACGGCACGGGCTTCGCTTTCGGCCAGCGCCACACGGTCCTCTGCGGGGGGGATGCCCAGCACATAGTCGATGATGCTCATGCGCCCGTTGGCTGGTCGGCCAATGCCGACGCGCAGCCGCGCGAAGTCTGGCGAGCCCAGGTGGGTGATGACGGAGCCCAGCCCGTTTTGCCCGCCGGGGCTGCCGCGTTCGCGCAGGCGCACCCGCCCGACCGGCAGATCCAGATCATCACAGATCACCAGCAGGTCTGCCAGGGTCAGCTTATAGAAACGCAGCAGGGGCGCAACGGCACGCCCGCTGTCGTTCATATAGGTGGTGGGCTTGATCAGCAGCAGCTTTTGCCCCGCCGTCACGCCTTCCGTCACCAGCGCGCGTTCGCGGCTGGCGGCCCAGCGCCAGCCCAGTCGCTCGGCTAACTCGTCGACCACGCGAAAGCCCGCGTTGTGCCGCGTCTGCGTATAGCGCTCGCCTGGGTTCCCCAGGCCGACGATCAGTTTCATTTCACGTCATCTCGTGGACCCATCGTCAGCAGGACCGTCTTGCCGTCGCTGGGCCACTGTTGGTAGACGCGGTTGACATCCTCGACCGTCACGGCTTCAATGTCGGCGATGTCTTCTTCCAGCGTCTTCAGACGACCATCAATCAACCACGAGTTCGGCAGATTCATCATGCGACGCATGGTGGACTCGCCGTCCAGCACGGTGTGCCCAATCAGCTTGGCCTTGGCGCGGGCAAGTTCGTCTTCGTGGACGCCATCGGCTTCGATGCTTTTCAGTTCCTCACGCACCAGATTCAGCACATCTTGCGCGGCATCGGGGGCGGCGCTGATGTAAAAGAAGTGCATCCCCAGGCCATTGAAAGGCGAGAAAGACGACATGGCTGCCTCGGCTAAGCCTTTGTGGGTGATGTTCCAATAGAGCCGCGAGCCGCTGCCGTCGCCCAGGATGTCTGACGCCATGATGGCGGCGTAATAGTCCTTCGACTCCTGCGCGGGGAAGGGGTAGCCAAAGAGGATGTGTTGGGCTTGCAAGTCGCGGTGCATCAGGCGCGTCACAGGTTGGGGCGTGAAGTGGTCCGCTGGACGCCCCACCTCGCCCTTCCCCCAATCAGCGGTGGATTTCTGCGCCAGTTCCAGCACCTGCGGCCATTCCAGGTTGCCCGCGACGGCCAGGATGATGTTGTCGGCGGCGTAGCGTCGGCCAAAATATGCGCGCATCTGCTCGATGGTCATATTTTGGATGCTCTCACGCGTGCCGATGACATCGTGCCCCAGATTGGTGCCTGTGAAGTAGGTCTGGTAGAACTGTCGCGCGGCGACTTGTGTCGGCTGGTCTTCGCCACGCGTGATCTCTTCGAGAATGACATCGCGTTCGCGGGCGAAGTCTTCGCCATCCAGGCGCGGGCGCATCATGTCGGCCAGCAGGTCGATGGCGTTCGGCAGTTGGTCAGCGAGGACGCGCGCATGGTACACCGTTTCCTCGAAGCTGGTGTAGGCATTGAACTCCGCGCCCATGTGATTGAAGGCCAGGGTGATGTCGTCGCCCGTCCGTTTGGCGGTCCCTTTGAAGACCATGTGCTCCAAGAAGTGTGAGACACCCCAGATGGCGGGGTCGGCTTCGTCGCGCGAGCCCGTGCGGACGTAAAACGCGACCGCCACCGACTCCATATCAGGCATGCGCTGGGCCAACACCTGCAAGCCATTGGGTAACGTTTGCGTGAAAAATTGTTGTTGCTGTACGGGAACCGCCATTGGTGGATAGCCGCCTTTCTGATGCGAAGCGAGGGTAGCTCTTGCAAATATTGTACCACGCCACCGCCCGCCATTTGCCGCACTCGGTTCTCCATTGCATGCTCAGTCAGGTCGCGATTCGCTGGGATCGCAAACTCGTGGCGGGGTTCGCAAACGACTTGGGGGCACCTCACCCGCCCCCAGCCATCC
>JACDGC010000732.1 GCA_013815535.1 Ktedonobacterales bacterium | reverse complement strand
CGGGGCAGGCAGCGCGGCGGATGCCGCCTTTGTCGCGGAGTGCTGCGCGCACCTGGGCATTTCGCTCACCCTTGGCCTGGTGAGCGAAGATGAACGTGCGGGCTGGCATGGCTCGCTCGAAGCAGCGGCACGAACGGCGCGCTATCGCTTCTTGCGCATGGTGGCGGCGGATGTGGCGGCTGACTGCATCGCCGTAGGGCACACACTGGATGACCAAGCTGAGACGGTGCTGCTGCACCTGCTGCGTGGCAGCGGGCTAGATGGTCTGGCGGGGATGCGCCCACGAGCGCACGACCTCATTCGTCCGATACTGGGATTGCGCCGCGCCGCGACGGAGGCCTATTGTGCCGAGCGAGGCATCACCCCGCGTGACGATCCCTCCAATGCTGACCCACGCTTCACGCGCAACCGTGTACGCCACGAGTTGCTGCCCTTGCTGGCAACGTTTGGGTCCGACATCCACGCGACGCTGGCCCGCAATGCCGAGATATTGGCCCGCGACGCCGACTATTTGAACGCGGCAGCAGAAGCCGCCTGGGCCTCCGTCCTACGCCACACGACAGCGCCCACGGTGACGCTGGACCGCACGGCGCTGCGGGGCTTGCCCCCAGCCATGCGGTCGCGCGTGTTGCGGCGTGCCATCTTGGCGGTGGGCAGCCCCAAGCCCGATGCCAGCCTGAACGCCGACAGCCTGGCCCGCCTCGACCGTGTGGTGCTGGATGGCTCGGGTGAACGACGGGTGGTGCAACTCAACACGGGGGCCGTCGCAGTGTGTCACAGGGATGAAGTAACCATAACACCAGGCGGTCAGTAATGGGTCGCCCGAAGAGCGGCTCAGTGCAACGGCACGCGCACGCCATCCGCGCCCTTGGTCAGCGGCACGCTGAAGTTGCCGATGCGCAGGTCGGGCAATTCGCGGTGCAGCTGGTCGATGAAGGCGCGGATGCCCAGAGCAGGGCCACGCGGTGGCAGTTTGGGCAGCAGCAACTCGGGATCGATGTTGAGGTTGCGCAGTTGCACCAGATGTGTGCCCGTCTCGCGCAGGAAGTCCACCCAGGCGGCGGCTTCGTCCTCCGCGTCAGCCAATCCAGGGTACAGGAGGAGATTGATGGAGGTGTACGCGCCTGCCTCACGAGCAGTGATCAGGCTTTGCTTGATTTGCGCCACGCCGTAGCCAACGGGGCGGTAATAGGCATCATAGGTGGCGGGGCGTGCCGAAATGGTGCTGGCGCGTAAGCTATCCAACCCAGCGGCGCATAGGCGTGCCACCGCGCGGGGATTGCTGGCATTCGTGTTGATGTTGATGGCCCCCATGGTCGTCTGCGCGCGCATCGCCTTGATGGCGCGCTCCAGCAAGCGCCATTGCAACAGGGGTTCACCCTCGCAGCCCTGGCCAAAGCTGAGGATGGCCTCGGGTGCGCGCGTGAGGTGCGCCACGCCGACCTCCACCACTTCCTCGACCGAGGGCAGGAAGGTCAGGCGATCTTGGGGCGACACCAGCCCATCATCCTCTTGCAGCGAGATGCAGCCCACACAGCGGGCATTGCACCCTGCCGACACGGCAATGGCACCCTCCCAGCGATCGTAGAAGAGATTGGTGGCGGTCGGGCATTGGTAATCCAGCGCGCAATGGGCATGGTGCGCCAGCACACGATTGCCCGGTTCCTCGCGGAGCCGTCGCCGCACTCGCCGCTCGGTCTGCCCCACATCAAAGGCATCTGGGAGCCAATGGGCCGGATCGTCAGTGGGCACAGCGGCGACATACAATTCCCCGTCGATGCCCGCCAGCGCGGTATAGCCAAAGAACGGCAGCGTTTCGGCGTTGGCGGGCATCTCGTCAGGGGGCACCATCTCATAGGCCGGGACGCGCGTGCGCGTATAGCCGATGGGCAAAAAGGCCGAGAGGGCCCACCCCACGGTGGCAGGCTGCGCCACGCGCTCACCCGCCGCCGTCAGCCCCACCGCCCGGCGACCAGGCATCATGGCGACGGTCGCGCCGGGTGGCAAGGGAATGAGATCGGCGCGATCGAGCGGCTGGCCATCATAATCCAGCGCGTGCAGGTCACGCGCCTCATGAATTTCCCCCGTGGGCGTCACCGCAACGAGGTAGGGAAAAGCAGTGGTCATCAAAGCGATTGGCGCTGGAATGACCTGCGTCATCCAGCGCCGACTCCGTTCCTTCGGGGGCTCAGGGTAACTGAATCCCAATGAGATTACCAGCCGACACCGCGAAGAGTTGCTTCTTGGCAGTGTTGAAGGCCATCAGGGTGACGCCATCAAGTTGGCTGGCATCGACATATTGCTGCCCCAATTTCAGATCGACGCCATCGGCGGTCAAGAGGATGACGCGGTGGCTCTTGCCATCGGCCACCGCCACCATGGGCTGCGTGCCGCCGCTCACCGAGATGAGCGAAGCCGTCGGTAGCGCGGTGGAATGCCCCGTCAACGGTGTCGGCAATGGCGTCGCCGTGGGGACGGGTGTCACCGTGGCCGTGCCGCTGGCCACGGGCACATTGGGCGCTTTTTGGCTGTTGAGCGAGGCGATGTAAGAAGACGGCAACACCGTTGGCACCGGGGTAGCGCTGGTGTAGGTATCAGCCTGCCCCGTGACGAGCGCGGGCAACAC
>JACDGC010000731.1 GCA_013815535.1 Ktedonobacterales bacterium | reverse complement strand
GGGCTGGGCGTCCCACTCACCACGGGGGTGGGGGTGGCGGGCGGGCGCGGCACGCTGGTGGGGGTGGGCGAACTGTTCGCGGTGGGTGACGGCACCGTGGTGGCCGGTGGCACCGTTGGCGTGGCGTTGGGCGCACCCGGCGTGGGAATGGTTGTTGGCAGCGGCTGCGTCCCCGTGTGCTGCCACACCCGCACCCAATCCACCAAATAATGCCCGGGGAAGGTCGTGGTGGCATCCGGCGCACCCGGCCATGTGCCACCCACCGCGAGATTCAGGATCAGGTAAAGCGCGCGCTGTGGAATGACAGCGGCATTGGTGATGCTGTATTTTGAGACCCCATCCACATAAAAGGTGAGGTGGTCGGCGGCCCAATCCACGCCAACGGTGTGGAAGTCCGTCGAAAAGTCGGGGCCAGTCAGCGGCGTTCCCTGGTGATGGTGGACTTTTTGGCTATCGGCATAGTGAGCCCCAACATAAATCGTGTGGGGGTCATTGCCCAGCAACTCCATGGTGTCGAGTTCGGTGGGGGGGGTATGGTCGGCGGCCAGTGACCAAAAAGCAGGCCAATAACCTTGCCCACTGGGGACCTTAACGCGGGCTTCCATATAGCCATACAAGAAGCCATATTTGCCCGCGCTCGACACCATCCCCGAGGTATAGGGATAGGTCTTGCCATTGAGAGCATATTGCTGGTGCAAGGCTTGTAAGTCCAGCGTGCCATCATGCACCGAGACATTTTGGGGCAGGTAGCGCTCCAATTCACCATTGGGGGCGGCACAGCCATTTGCACCCACGGCCCACCAATAGCAGGTGCTCCACGACTGGGTGTTCAAGACGGAGGCGGTGAAGTCATCACTATAGGCGAGCGTCCATGCGGAGAGGTTGCCTGGTGGCCCATCCGTGCGCGCCATTGCTGCCGCATGGGCCCAGGGATTGACGCTATGCAAAACGATCGCCGCCAAAATGACGACTGCACCGATGAAGCTGCCGATTCTCATGCGCATCATACGCTCCTTGTTGCGATGACTCACAGGATCTGCTCCACTGCGGAGCACTCCCGATCTTGGGGAACGCATGAGCTTTGCCAAACCCGTAATGGCGAGCAAGAACTGATGTTTCACAAAATTCACGTTCCATCCGACAAGGATTGCATGAGTTGTGTAATGTGTCAAGTAACCTTGTTTCGTAGTATACCAAATTTCGCGAGCACGCTGGCGCTGCCTCCCCCAAAAGGCGATTGGCTTATTGTCCCGTGGACTTGCGTTCTGGGGCAGCCTAGTATACACTATCCCTGTACGATGACTGCCCTGGAATATGGGGCAGGTGTGTGTGTGCATAGCGCGGGTGTGGTGGATGGGGTGTGGGTTGAGCAGTTGCGATGTCGCATGCCAACAATGAGTTGTTTTTCCCCCCAATATGAAGCAATGTCGCTAGCTTAGCACGACTGTGTCTTGTGGTGGTTGTGCCTAACGTTTTTTCATACCCCCCGATCTTTGTACAGATTGCCTTCAAAAAATGTCTATGGGTAGGAATGCCCTCATCCAAGAGATGGTTGTGAAATAGCATGCTTCTTCAAGAACACACAGCACCAGAACACTCTATGATCTCGGCAGAGCCGGACATTGTTATGCCCCCGCCTCTGCCACATCGTCAATGGTGGCAGCACCTCCAATCGGTGCTGGTCCCCCTCATTCTTGTCGTCGCTGGCGGCATCATCAGTTGGATGCAGATCGGTGGCTGGGTGGTCGTTGGGGCTCTCGTCATGGCTGCCAGCCTGATGTGGTGGCAGGGGCGCACTCAGCCACATGCCATCACCATGATCCTGGCTTTTGTGACCACCATCGCCGCGCTTGACTATTTGCTGTGGCGCCTGATGGTGACCAACTGGGCGAACTGGTGGATTGCCGTTCCATTGGTGCTGGCCGAAGCCTTTGGTGTGGTGCACACGGTCGGTCTGCAAGTGACGATCTGGCCATGGCATTCCCCCGCGCTGCATCCAACGGAAGATCCCACCCTCCGTCCTATTTTTGTATTCATTCCCACCGTCAATGAAGGGTCCGAGATCCTCACGCCCACCATTCGGGCGACGTTGGCCGCCCGCGAGCACTATCTGGAGGTGAATCCTCAGGGGCGCGTCACCATCGTCATCTGCAATGATGGCCGGGTCGCCAACTCCCCAGATTGGCAAGGGGTCGAAGCGCTGGCCCAGCGCATGGGGGTCCTCTGCGTCACCCGCACGGTGGGTGGCGGCGCGAAAGCCGGCAACATCGAAAACGCGCGCAAACTCGTTGGGGCGACGGGGGATGCCCTGCTGGTCATTTTCGATGCCGACCAAGTGGCCAAACCCGAATTCTTCCTCAAGCTGATCGCCCCTTTTGCGGATCCCACCGTGGGCTGGGTGCAGAGTGGCCAATATTATGGCAACAAAGAAAACCCCGTTGCCCGTTGGGCACACGACCAGCAAGCGCTTTTTTATCGGGTGTTGTGCGGTGGCAAAGCCGCCCAAAACGCCGCTTTCATCTGTGGCACGAACGTCATGTTGCGCGCTGCTGCGCTCGACCAGATCGGCGGCTTGCCACAAGATTCAGTGACCGAAGACTTCGCGGCCTCGATTCGCCTGCACACGCGCTGGCGCAGCA
>JACDGC010000730.1 GCA_013815535.1 Ktedonobacterales bacterium | reverse complement strand
GGCCAGCACCAGGGCCTCCATTTGTGCGCGGCTGATGCCCCACTGCGCGGCAATGCGTTCCGCCGCGATGCCCTGGTTGGTCAGGTCATAGAGCGCATGCAATTCTGGGGGAATGGGATCGCCCATTGTGACAGAGGACCCCATGGGCACACGGGTCATGCTCTCGATGCCGCCCGCCACCACCACATCGCACGCGCCAGAACCGATGAGCGCGGCGGCGAAATGCACCGCTTGCTGTGCCGAGCCACACTGGCGATCCACCGTTGTCGCGGGGACTTCGATGGGCAGGCCCGCCAGCAGGGCGGCGTTGCGCGCGATGTTGTAGCCCTGCTCGTTCACCTGCGAGACGCAGCCCATGATGACATCTTCGATGGCGCTGGGGTCGATGCCCGCCCGCCGCACCGTTTCGCGGATCGCTAGCGCGCCCAGTGCCACGGGGTGCGTCTCTTTTAACGACCCATTGCGCTTGCCGACGGGGGTGCGCGTCGCGTCGATGATGTAAACTTCGGTCATAGAACTGGCTCCTTCGTTGACGGATGCAGCGGCATGGTCAGGCTGAATCCTTGCTGGCTAGGCGCTAGCATGCCAGGTGGGGCTGTCGCCATGGATGACGCAGCCACCCACCATCCCAAACGCTTCCCATGATGCGCGTGACCGGCATTGAAACATGGGAGTGTAGGCCCATGGGAATGGGCATCTTCCATGGCGATTTCGCTTTTCGGATCTCCAGGGGAACAGTGCCATTATGTTCGCCTCAGTATACCATCTGCAATGGGTACGCTCCGCATCCCCCCAATCTTGACAGGGGATGTCAGTAGCATCGGGTACACTGCTGTGAGAGGGAAGTGTCCACACTCAATAGCAAAAAGGATGGCATAACCATGCAAACCAAGGCCGAAGCTTTGACGATGTTACGCGATGAATTGCAGCAATGGCAGGCACTCATCGACCGCACCCCAGTGGACCACCGCGCCACCCCGACGCAGATGACCCTGAAGGAAAGCCTCATCCACTTGTGGGCCTGGCAACAGCACACCATCGCCTACTTCGTCGCCGCGCGTGCGGGTCGCGAACCGGAGATGCCACCCTGGCCCGTCGTCATCACCCCCGACGATGAGGGGGATGTCGACGCCACGAACGCCTGGATCGCTCAGACCTATTACGACAAATCCTGGGCAGCGGCCCATCACGATTGGCAAACAGGCTTCCAGACCCTCCTCACGCTTGCCGAGGCCTTGCCCGAAGCGGATCTGCTCGACGGCGCGAAATATCCTTGGCGCGGCGGCTGGCCGCTGTTAGCTTCGCTGGAGGGCACGTATGAACATCACCACGAGCATCGTGACCTGTTTGCATCGGCATAGCTGCCCGCCGCAACACACCCACGGGTGACCCCATTCACGATATGAAAGGATGCCCCATCATGGCACGTCTCCGTGGCCCCGACTTCATCAGTTTGCAAGTTCGCGACTTGGCAGCCTCGCGTGCGTTTTATTCCGAGACGCTCGGTTTGACCGTCGATTCGCGTTTCGACACACCTGCTGCCGTCGTCTTTGATACGAATTCGATCCCCTTTGCGCTCAGTCAAGCCAGCGTGAATCTCGCTGACGTCGCACAACCGGGTGTGGGGGTGACGCTCTGGCTTGACTGTGATGATGTCGATGCGCTGCATGCTACCTTGGTGAAGGCGGATATCACCATCATCAAGCCGCCTTTCGATGGTCCATTTGGGCGAACGTTCATCTTCGTTGATCCGGATGGCTACCGTCTGACGGTCAACGAAAATCAATGGGATCGCTTCCCCCTCGGGGGTCTCTCGCACGGGTGAGTGGGTGCGCGTCGGTCACATTTCATTCATCTTTTGCGGGTGTGGGGTGATGCGCCACGGGTGCGGCGACGCAGTTCGGCCAGCACGTCTTCTTCCGCGTCGCCCTCCGCGTCAGCCAGATCCCATTGGGCAGGGACCATGCCGAGTTTGGTCGCCTGATTCGACCAAAAATCTGCCAGCCGCGCGATCTCGTCATCCCCCACATAGGCCCCTTGGATGCGCTCTGGCTTGGGGGCGGCGTCGGATTGAAAGAGCATGTCGCCCTTGCCGAGCAGTTGCTCCGCGCCGTTGCCATCCATGATGGTGCGAGCGTCGGTGCCACTGCTGACCATGAAGGCGATGCGCGTGGCGATGTTGGCTTTGATGAGGCCAGTGATGACGTCCACCGAGGGGCGTTGCGTCGCTACCACCAGATGAATGCCCGTCGCCCGCGCCAGTTGCGCCAAACGGCAAATGTATTCCTCGATCTCGTCGCGGGCCTGCATCATCAGATCGGCCAATTCGTCGATGACGACGACGATGCGCGGCAGTTTTTCCAGCGGGCCGCCCTCGGGGCGAGCGCGCAATGCATCATACCCCGCGATGTGGCGCACACCATGTTGATGAAAGAGCGCGTAGCGGCGCGTCATCTCGTCCAGCGTGGCGGCCAGCGCTGCCCCCGCCTGGGCTGGATCGGTGATGACTGGGGCCAACAGGTGTGGGATGCCCGCATAGAGGGTCAACTCGACCATCTTGGGGTCGATCAGCAACAAGCGTACCTCATCTGGGGTGGCATGGCTGATGAGCGAGCCGATGATGGCGCTCAGGCACACGCTCTTCCC
>JACDGC010000729.1 GCA_013815535.1 Ktedonobacterales bacterium | reverse complement strand
CGCCAACACTGGCACGCCTGGCTCTGCCACCCAGGCCGCGCCGCAGGACGTCGCGGCGTTGTTGGTGGGCTTGCTGCTTTTCTTGGGGTTGATTCCGTGGGGCATTTGGCTGTGGCGCTGGGCCAGACGGGGCGCCTCTGCGACGGGGGCGGCCCAAGACCCAAACATGCCGCCCGACGATCTGCCCCCCGCGTTGGTTGGTGCGCTGCACCGGGGACGCGCCACGGAAAAAGAAGCCCGCGCGATGATCATGGATCTCGCCAGCCGGGGGGCCTTGACTGTGGAGCCAACTGGGCCGCGCTATGTGCAACTGCAACTGCGCGACGACCAGTTGGTGCGTGATGCCTGGCTGGTGCCGCTGTGGGACTCCCTCGCCACTGCCGCCGATGGCAACCACGTGGTCAACTCGCTGGCCCTCAGCGAGGCGGCCAAGGGCTGGGACCCCGTCTATGACATCCTCGATGCCGAGTTGCGTGGGCGTGGCTTGGTGGCCCCACTGGGGCAGCCGCCGCGCCCTGGCACCACAAACCAGCCACCCGAGGCCCGCTGGCGTCTGATCGGCTTCCTGGGGGCAGCGGTGCTCTTCCTCACCTCCTGCGTGACCTTGGGCAATCCAGCGGCGAATCGCTGGTGGTTGCCCTTGATCGCGCTGAGCATCGCCGCGTTGCTGCTGGGGATCGCTGCCAATGCGCGGCTGAACCGCACCCAGCGCACCGGTCGCCGCCGTCGGGGGCCAGTGCCCGCGCAACTTACCGACGCGGGGGTGGCCGCCTATCTGGCGTGGGATTCCTTCGCCGCCGCGCTGATGCGTGGCCGTGTGCAACTGAACGATCTGTCGTTGTTGATGCAATATGCCCTGGTGCTGGACGCCGAGTTCGCCATCAACGACGAATTGACCGAGGCCGCCGCTGCGGGGGATACGCCAGCGTGGCTGACGCAGGGCATCGCGCAGGCGCAACAGCGCGGCCTGACGCTCGCCCCCGATTTCACGCCCTATTGGATCGCCTTTGCGAAGGGCGTGGTTGATCCGACGTTGCTGGGGATTCCCGCCGGGCAAGCGCCCGACCCGGCGACGATGGCGAAGGGCTTGCCACCTTCGCTGCGGTCTGCCAGCCAGCCGCTCGCCGGACGCCAGCGCCCCAGTCGTTGGGGCGGCAATGGAGTGGAACCAGGGGTCCCATTTGTCTATGCCCCCACGCCGCCCATCGTCATCGTGAATGACAGCGGCTGGTTGCTTGGCGCCGCCTTTGCCCCGCCAATTGATTGGGACGACCGCCGTGATGATGATGGTCGTTGGTCAGGTGGCGACGATCAGGGCGGCAATAACGACTCTGGTGGCTCAAATGATTCCGGTGGGTCATGGGATGCGGGCGGCTCGAATGATTCTGGCGGGTCGTGGGATGCAGGCGGCTCGAACGATTCTGGCGGTTCCTGGGATTCCGGCGGCGGTGACTTTGGTGGCGGGGGTGATTCCGGCGGTGGGGGCGACTTCTAGGTGGTCGCCAGCCCCCGCGCCGTAAGCACCATGCGGAAGGGGAAACCCACCCGCACCTGGGCATCGCGCAGCCCCGCCGCCAAGGCCAACTCGCGGAGTTCACGTTGGTCATAGGCGCGGCGGACGGAGGCCGGTGCGTCGTGGCGCGTCATCGCATCCATCGGGATGATGCGCGTCAGGGGGATCACTCCCAGATATGCCAGCGGGTGCCGTTCCACATCGAAGACGAAGACCTGTTTTCCCAGGCGCCCCAGGTTGTGCAGGATCTCGACCGCCAGCGGGGGATCGAAGTGGTGCAGTGCCAGTGTGCACAGCGCGATGTCGAAGCTGCCGGGGGGGTACGGTGGGGCCAGCGCGTCCATTTGGCGCACCGCGATGCTCGGCACATGGGCTGCCTGCTCCGTGGCGATCCGCACGATCTGCGGGCTGAGGTCGGTTGCCACGATGCGCGCGGGGATGCCCTGTCGCGCCGCCCACCGTGCCAGCGCCAGCGGGATATCCGCCGAGCCCGCTGCCACATCGATCAAAGCGAAACCATCGGCGTAGTGCGTGCGAATCGCGTGGCCCAGCGCCCGCACGGCGAATCCTGTCCACCCCAGCAGCGCGTTGATGCGCCGAATGTCGCGCAGATTCCGGCGCAGGGCTGCGTCGTCGAGCGTGGCTTCATCCAACAGTTCACGGATCTGTGCGTCGCGGGTCGCTAACATCACGGTGTGCCTCATTTCGACGCTGGGGGGGTAATGCCCGCGACGGCGGCTTGGGTGTAGCTGCGCCAGTCGTCGCCCGCGTGTGCCCAGGCGATGATGGCACCTTCGCGCACGCCGTTCGCGCTGACCGCCATCGTGGTGGCCCCGACGCGCGCGAGAATCGCCTGCCACGCGGCCACACCGCCGACCACCAGGCGGATGCGGGCTGGGTCAGTGTTCACCGTGCGGGCCAACTGTGCCGCTGGGGCGGTCGCCAAAATGTCTGCGCCGCGTTGCAGGTCCGCCGCTGTCACGCCATCTGGCGACCCCACGATGCGCCCCAGCGCGGTCGCGGTGCCACCGACGGCAATCAGCGCATCCAAAGGTGGCTGGGGCCGTGGGAATGCCACCAGGGCCTCTTCCGCCGCCACCCGCAGCCGCGTGAAATCCGCTGGGGTGGGGGGATC
>JACDGC010000728.1 GCA_013815535.1 Ktedonobacterales bacterium | reverse complement strand
ACACGGCGGGGCTGAACGGCGTCGTCTGCTCGGCGCATGAGATCGCGGCCATCAAGGCCGCATGTGGCCCGGACTTCTTGACAGTGGTGCCAGGGGTACGGCCCACCTGGGCACCCGCCAACGACCAAGCCCGCATGATGACCCCTGCCGAGGCCCAGCGAGCGGGCGCTGACTTTCTGGTGATTGGCCGACCAATCACGCGGCCACCCGCCGCAATTGGCACGCCCAGCGAAGCCGCCCGACGCATCTTGGATGAGATCGCGAGCGTGGTGGCATGACCGACGCTGAAATGATGGCGACATTGGCGCGGGTTGGGGCCATCATCACCAATAGCCACGTGGTCTACACCTCCGGTCGCCACGGCACGGCCTATGTCAACAAAGATGCGTTATATCTGCACCCCACCGCGACCGCCGCGCTGTGCGCGCAAATGGCCGCGTCATACGATCCGGCGATGGTGGATGTGGTCGCGGGGCCGACCGTGGGTGGCGTCATCTTGGCGCAATGGGTGGCGTGGCACCTGAGCCAGCGTGACCCCACGCATGAGGTGCTGGCAGTGTATGCCGAAGAAGCGAGTGAAGGCGAGACGAAGCGCCGCATCTTTCGGCGTGGCTATGACCAACAAGTGGCGGGCAAGCGCGTCATCGTCGTCGAAGATATCGTCACGACTGGTGGCTCGGCGCGATTGGTGATCGACGCGGTGCGGGCGTTGGGAGGGACGGTGGTGGGGCTGAGCGTGCTGTGCAACCGCAGTGGCCAGCCCCCGAAAGAACTCTTTGATGTGCCGCTGCATGCATTGACGACCATCCCCCTGGATTCATGGGCGGCGGATGAATGCCCGATGTGTGCAGCGAGGTTGCCGATCAACACCACCGTTGGCAAGGGGGCCACTTTCGTCGCGGGTTCGTCCCGCTGATTGGTACGCGTGAAAGGAGCAAAAATCATGGCGCTTTCACAGACTGAGCAAGCGCAAAAATCCGCAATGGCGCGCGCAGACATCTGTTTCGTCGAGGTCGCGCTGGAGACATTGGGCGGCAAATGGACGATCTTGCTGGTGCATGAACTGATGGATGGCACACGCCGCTTCGGGGAACTGCGCCGGGCCATCCCTGAAGCCAGCGCTAAGATGCTGACGATGCGCCTGCGCGAGCTAGAGACGGCGGGCATCGTGGAACGCCACGCCTTCGCGGAGATGCCCCCCCATGTGGAATATCGTCTGACCGCTAAAGGCGAGGCGCTGCGCAGTGCCATCGAGGAACTGCGGCAATGGGGTGTGCGCTTCTGCCAGGGTTGCTGAAACCTCCCTGCTAGCCAGACAGAAGTCGGCCCAGTCGCCCTACAGCTCGCTTCGCATCTCCCCCGTTTCCCGCCATTGAGTGATGGCGGGAACTTTTTTTCGCCGCCCGCCGTCATCATCAATAGCTTGAGCGCTCAGGATATCCCATTCAACGAAAATGACATATCCGCTTTTCATGGCGGGGAGGATTTGTAGTATGCGAAGGTGTGCGACAAAGTGGCTGCCACTCGTGCTGGCAGTGGGGATCTTGGCATTGCCAGCGGGGCCAGCCTTGGCTTGCGGCAGTTTACTTTCACCCAATGGCACCATTCATCTGGCACGGGCGGCCACGTTGGTGGCCTGGCACGGCGGCATCGAGCACTATATGACCAGCTTCACCTATGCTGGCGACGAGGCGAATCTGGGCTGGATCGTCCCGCTGCCCGCCAACCCCGATAAGATCGAAGAGGGCGGCGGCTGGACGCTCCAACGGCTGGTGCGCGAAGTGAATCCGATCGCCCCTGGTGTGTTCAACGCGACGGCGGCGGAAGGTGACGCGACGGTGTTGCAGCAAGTGCAGGTGGCCGCGTTGAACATCAGCGTCATCCAGGGCAGCGGCAATGAAATCATCAAATGGGTGACGAGCAACGGCTTCGCGTTGGATGCCGACACGCGCGCGCACCTCTTGCTCTATGCCAAGGCAAGCCCGATCTTCATGGCGGTCAAGTTCGACACCAGCGAGGTGCAAAAGCGCCATGAAACCACGGGCGATGGCACCCCTTTGCTGCTGACGATGCACACGACGCACCCCTGGGTGCCGCTGGAGGTGCTGGCCCTGGATGGCCAGACGGTGCATGCTGACCTCTTCTTTCTGACGGATCGCCCCTTGAACGTCAGCGATTTGGCGGCGACGGTGGGGCAAAACCCCGTTGGCAGCACGGTGGGTGGCGCGTCGGGCTTCACCGTGGCGTATCAGGCCCAGATGAATCCAACGCTGTACCATGATCTATCGACGGACCGCAATATGAGTTGGGTTCGCAGCGACAGTTGGCTGACGTATCTGAAACTCGATGCACCCGCCGAAAAAGTGACCTTTGATCTGGGGATTACGGATCGGGGGGTCATCCGGCTAGCGACGCTTGGCACCGCGCCAATGAGCATTGGGGATGCCGTCGCAGCGCATTCATATCCCGCTTGGGTGCCGCAATTGCCCATCGGCGCGCCGTTGGTGCTGTTGTTGATCGTGCTTGGCGCGGCGGTCTGGGTTGGGGTGATCGTCTTCATCCGACGTTCCAACCGCGCGACAAACCCCGTGGAAGTGGCGGAGTAGCGCCAAAGACGCACGCTAGCGCAGATGGCGAGTGGCTTGGTGCCACTC
>JACDGC010000727.1 GCA_013815535.1 Ktedonobacterales bacterium | reverse complement strand
GACCAAACCTATGGCTTAGCACAGAGGCATTGCGCCCCACGATGGTCTTGGCGGAGGATGTCGTGAGCGGGGGGGGGATGCTGCTGGCAGCGACCGGAACCCCACTGACCCGTCGCCACCTGCGCCAGATGCACCACTGGGGCATCAGTGGGGCACAGATCGCCGCGCCACCCCGAGCCGATGATGCAAACCATGCTCCGACGCAGAGTGCCGTCAGCCAATGGCTCACCCTGGATGAGCGCGATCCCTTCATGAGCGAATTGGCCGAAGTTGCGCGCGCCCTGTATGCACGCCACCAGCGGGCAGCAACGCGCGACGCCGAAGGGAGCCGACCATGACCACGATACGACGGCCCACCACCGAAGCCGCGCTGGATGCCTTGCTGACGCGTCTGCGCGTCTTTCCCCTCGTCTCGCCAGTCACCGAGCGCATCATTGATATCTTAGATGACCCCACCGCCTCCACAGAGGATGTGGCGCACACGGCGGCGCTCGACCCCGCACTGGCGATGCGGCTCCTGCGCTCGTCCAACTCGGCGTATTTCAGTTTGCCTGAGCCGGTGACGAATCTCGCCCGCGCGATTCAGCTGATGGGTTTCGAGGCCACACGCGAGATCGCCACCGCGCCAAGCCCCTTGCTGCTGCTGAGGTTGCGCTTCGCCGATCAGCCCCAATTGAGTGAGCGATTGGCGGGGTTATGGCTGCATGCCATCGCGGCGGGAACGGCAGCGCGCATTCTGGCCAAACGGCAGGGTTACACGGATGATCTGATGCCCCATGCCGCCGCGCTGCTGCATGACATTGGCAAGGCGGCGATGCTGATCGCGCTGCCTGAAGCCTATGAGCGCGTCATCCGCATGGCAAAGACAGAACGCATCCCCTTGGTGGCGGCGGAGCGCCGCTTGTTGCCTTTTGATCACAGCCAAGTGGGCCGCCACATCTGCGCCGCCTGGGGCCAACCCGAAAACATTGCCGCCGCCGTTGGTCGCCACCACAGCGTGCGCTCGGGCAACCCCGACGAAGCCTATAGCGAGTTGGCCGCCATCGTCCATGTCGCCGACATTCTGGCCCGGGCGCTGGGGATTGGCTGGTGGGGCGACGGCGTCATGCCCCGGCTGGATGTCGCCGCGCGCCACACCCTGCACCTGGAAGCGGACGACGCTCGCAGCCTGCTGGGCAAGGTCGAGGCGGCCTATCCCCGCGCCGCCACAACCTTCATGGGCATCTTCCCACCCCACACGATGGCCAGCATCCGGGTGGGGGCAGCGGTGGTGGCCCGCCGGACGTGATACACTGAGGGCATGAATGCTCGCAGTGCCCCAACCCCCATCCTTGCCTTTGACGGCGTGACGTTTGGCTATGGCCGCGCCACGCCGTTGCTGCGTGACATCTCTTTCACCATCGGTGGGGGCGAGCTTGTGGGGCTGCTGGGGCCGAATGGCGCGGGCAAGACCACGCTGCTGCGGCTGGCGACGGGCGCGCTGGTGCCGCAACACGGTGAGGTGCGCTTCGCCGGGCAAGCCGTGGCCATGGTGGGACGCCGTGCGCTGGCCCAAGCCATCGCCGTCGTCCCCCAAGAGATGTCTATGCCCTTCGCCTACACCGTCCGGCAGATGGTCGAGATGGGGCGCACACCCCATGTGGCTCCGCTCGGATGGGGCACCCTCGGCATGGCAGATCAGCACGCTGTGGAGGCCGCGATGGAGGCCACGGCGGTCGCGGAGCTGGCGGAGCGGCGCTTCAATGAACTGAGCGGCGGTGAACGCCAGCGGGTGCTGGTGGCGCTGGCCCTGGCGCAAGCGCCCCAACTGTTGCTGCTGGATGAGCCAACCGCGCACCTCGACATCCACCACCAGATCGAAGTGCTGGAACTGGTGGCACGACTGAACCGCGAGACAGGGCTGACGGTGATCGCCTCGTTGCACGACCTGAATCTGGCGGCGCGCTACTTCCCCCGGTTGATGCTTTTTCATCATGGCATCGTGGCTGATGGTCCACCCAGCACGGCGCTCGACCCACCACTGCTGGGGGCCGTCTATGGCATGCCAGTGCAGGTGGGCATCTTGCGCGGCGCACGGCACCTCAGCGTGCTGCCACCAACGGGTGAGCAGGCAACCGGTGACGCGACGGCGCGGGCGGCGGTGCACGTCATCGCGGGCGGTGGCACGGGCGATCTCGTCATGCGGCTGCTGGCGGAGGAGATGGTCCCCTTCACAGCAGGGCCGCTGAATGTTGGCGACAGCGATGGGGCGTTGGCAGAACAATTGGCGCTGCACACCATCACCGAGCCGCCCTATGCCCCGGTCAGTGCCGTGGGGCGGGCCGATGCCCTGGCCGCGATGGAGCGGGTTGGGCGTGCGATCCTGTGCCCCATCCCCCTTGGCGCAGGCAATGTGGCACTGTTGGATGCCGCACGCGCGGCGCTGCACGCCAATGTGCGGGTCTGGCTCTTCGAGCCCAGTTTGCCGCCGACTGAGGCCACCCCGCTGCCCGAAGCAGTCGCCGCCCATGTGGTCGAGCGCGACTACACCGATGGGGCTGGCGCGGCGGCGTATGCGGCGCTGGTGCAGGCTGGCGCGCTGGTGGTGACCAATGTGCCAGATCTGCGTGCTGCGCTCCTCGCCGCCATTCCCAAACGAAAGCCGTGAGCGTGCCC
>JACDGC010000726.1 GCA_013815535.1 Ktedonobacterales bacterium | reverse complement strand
CCCTGACGGCTGCCGGGCTGCGTTTCACCACCATCATCGCCTCAGCGGTCGCCCCAAAGCGCGCCTATGGGCTGGCGGGGGCGGATGTGCAGTTGACCACCGATGGCGGCCACTCTTGGCAGGCCGTCACGCCGACCAGCCGCCACCCTGGCAACCTTACCATTGATCCTGCCAACCCCCAGACGGTCTATGCGGGCTTCTCGTATCCCATCGGGCTGGATCGCACCACCGATGGCGGCACCTCGTGGCAAGCGACGTTACCCTGAACGGTTTGCCAGGACTGTGCACTATGGCCTATGCCACATCGCAATCACGGCACCGTGTGCTATGATACGCCTGAATGGGTCGACTTTCACCTAGGCGTCTTGTATCTTCGTGTGGGAATTGTAGGTAGGCAGACGGGCTATGCATGATCTCTGGCTTTGGTTCATCGCCGTCGAATTGCTGGGCGTGGCGGCGCTGCCTTTCGTGGGCACGGCCTTTGCGCATCTGCCCGATCGTGGGTGGGCCCTGGCGAAACCGCTGACCCTCTTATTGCTGGGCGTGGCGATCTGGTTGCCACTGGTGGTTTTCCCCGCGCTCCCCTACAGCCGGGGCTGGATCATGCTGGTGGTGTTGCTCTTCGTGGCGGGGAATGCCACCGCCGTGGTGCTGCGTCCCAGTCTTGGCCTGCGTTGGCTGACGTGGGTGCGGGCACACTGGCTCTATGCCACCCTTTGCGAGGCCCTCTTCGCGGGCGGCATGTGGGTGATGGGCAACCTGCGTGCCTTGAATCCCCAAGTTGAGAATACCGAAAAGTTCATGGATCAGGCGTTTCTCTCGGCCATCATGCGAACCGCGCACCTGCCACCGCCCGATCCCTGGCTGGCTGGCCACCCCATCAACTATTACTATTTTGGTCATTTCCTGCTGGCGAACGTGGCGAAGTTGCTCGACACGCCTGCCCCTGTGGCCTTCAATGTGGGCATCGCGCTCACCGCTGGCTTGGCTGCAATCGGCTTCTTTGGCGTCGCGGCGAATATGACGGCGGCGGTGCTGGCGGCGCGGCGCGGGGCCAGCACCGCTGATGGTGCGCTGCCGCCCTTGGGCGAGCGAGCCGCCGCCGCGCTGAACCGCGCCATCCCCTTCGCGCTCTTCACCGTCACCGCCGCGCTGGTCCTTGGCAATCTGCTCTCGTTCAAGCTTTGGTGGGATGCCATGGCGAGCCTCGCCGTCACGCAGCACACGACGGCGCTCGGTGCCGCGTGGAATTGGTTGGGCCATCCCGTGCTCTGGGGCAACTACGATTATTGGGGGCCATCGCGGGCCATCCCCAACACCATCACCGAGTTTCCCGCCTTCAGCTTCCTTCTGGCGGATCTGCATGCGCACGTGCTCGCGCTGCCCTATGCCGTCTTGGCCGTCGGCGTGGCACTGCACCTGTGGCTCACTCCGGCGCGGCGTGGCTTTGCCCTCTTCGGTGCGGGTTGGGGCGCGCTGCCCACCCTCTTGGCCAGCGGCCTCACCTTGGGGGCGCTCTATCTCATCAATGGGTGGGATCTGCCGACGTATCTGGCGCTGGCCCTCTTGGTGCTGGTGGCGCATCAATGGGATGCCCACGGGCGGCGGCTCTCGGAAGAGTTCTTCATCGGGTTGGCGCAAGCTGGGTTGGTGCTGCTCGTTGTCTGTTTCCTCCCTTATCTACCGTTCTATGCCACCTTCGTCTCGCCATCGCAAGGTATTGGGATCGTCGCGGGCTTGCCAGACCGCACCGCGGCGACCCTTGCCTCCGTCACAGTGACCAACCCCGCGAACCCTGCCAGCCGGACCTTCATCGGTGACGAATTGGGCGCGAATGGGCTGATGCTGCTCATCTTTGGCACATGGCTGGTGGTGCTGTTGGTCCGCCGCTTGGCGGCGGCGCTGCTCTCGGCTCCCCTGTCTGGTCAGCCCCGTGCAGCAGCATTCGCTGCCGAGCACCCCCGTGGCACGCCGAATGACAGCTATCTCGCGTATAGCGCCGCCATTGCGGGCGCGACCGCCGTTGCCCGCCGCGAAAGTGGCGGCCCCACCGTCACCATCGACGCCATCACGGGGGATATCGCCCCGCCCGCTGATGTCGAATATATCAGCAACGAGCCGTCCTTGCGCGCTGCCCCGCCGCCAGTGTTGCCCGATCCGCTCCCCTCCGCGTGGGGGCAAGCCTGGTTGCTCGTTGGGGTCTTTGTGCTGGCGATGGCGACGCTCACGAAAGTCGCCGCGCAGTGGGAAGGCTGGGTCTTCGTCTGGGCGGTGCTCTTCATGGCGGGGGCGTTGTGGCTGGCGCTTGAGCCGTTGTCGCCACGCGGCACCACCGACGCCGAATCGACAGCGATTGGCTTTCCCTTGCTGTTGGTGGCCATTGGCGCGGGCCTCATCGCGCTGTGCGAAATCGTCTATCTGCGCGATGTCTTTGTCGGCTTCGCGCCACGGATGAACACCATCTTCAAGAGTTACTTTCAGGTGTGGATCTTGTTTGCGTTGGCCAGTGCCCCCGCGCTGGCGTGGCTGTGGTTGCGCCTGCCCGAGCGTTTGCCCTTTAAGCGCCTCACCGCCTGGCAGCCCGTCGCGTGGGTTGGGCGCGGGCTGGGGGTGGCGGTCCTGGTGGCGCTCGTGGCGTTTTCCTCGGTATATCCAC
>JACDGC010000725.1 GCA_013815535.1 Ktedonobacterales bacterium | reverse complement strand
GAAATAGGATGATGGAGAGCGACCAATGAAGAATCCCGTTGGGATCCCCCTCGGCGATATCGACGCGACATGGATGCGTTTCGTGGAAGCGCGCAACCCTAAATTGCGCGAACAGTTGATTATGCATTATGTGCACTTGGTGCGGTTCGTGGTGGCGCGACTGGGGATTCCCTCCACCAGCACGCTAGATGCCGATGACTTGCTGAGCTTTGGGGTCATCGGGCTGATCAACGCCATCGACCGCTTTGAGCCAGATCGTGGCATCAAGTTCGAGGCCTATGCGACGGCGCGCATCCGTGGCGCGGTCATCGACCAATTGCGGGCGCTGAATTGGATGCCCCGCTCGGCGGTCAGTCGTTCGCGCCAGTTGGAGCGCATGCTGGCGGAGTTGGAGCAACGCCTGGGCCGCCCTGCCCATGAAGACGAGATTGCGGCGGAGTTTGGCGTCTCCATCGACCGCTATCGGCATATGCTGGTCGAGGCGGGCACCTCCATCCTCTCGCTGGATGCTCCCCTGGCACCCATGCGCTCCGACGACGACACCGCTTCCCTGGCCGAATTGCTTGAAGATGCCAGTGCGCCCAGCCCCAGCGAAGAGGCCGAACGCCACGAGCAGCAGCAGCAATTGGCGGCGGCGCTCAGTCGTCTGCCGCCCCGCGAACGGCTGTTGATCTCCCTTTACTATGATGATGAACTGACGATGAAGGAAATCAGCCAGATCATGCATGTGTCGGAGTCGCGTGTGTGCCAGCTCCATGCGCAGGCGGTGTTGCGTCTGCGTGGGCACTTTCATGTGCGCACATCCGAGGGTACGGCCTCTCCGCCGGTCGCGGCGACGCGCGGAAAGGCGCTGGCACGGGCGTCATAATGAAAAGGGGGAAATCAGGGATGCGCCGGATGTTATTCGCTGTGGTCATCGGCCTCTGTTTATGCGCGTGGCCGCTGGGGGCTGCCCACGCGGAGGAAAAGCCCATCACCGTGCCACTGTCGTACATCGCGAATTTATCGAACACCGGGGCGACCACGGCGACGGGGTCGGCGGATGTCTGGAGCACCTATGCCGAGGTGCGTTTGACCACCCAAGGACTGACCGTGCTGCCCAAAGGGCAAACCTACGCATTGTGGCTGGTGAACCCCAGCGCGGGTCGTTTCTTGCCAGTGGGGCGCTTCGCGGTGGACCGCACGGGCGCGGCGACGCTGGATGTCAGCATGAAAGGCAGCCTCGCGGTTGGCTATTCGCTGGTGTTGGTGACGGTGCAACCCGATCCGCAGACGGATACCCACGCCCCCAGCAGCAGATATGCCATCGTGGGGTTCTTCCCACAAAACTCGGCCATTCAGCAGCAAGTGAAGCATCTGCCCGACACGGGGCAGCACGCCGAGCATCCCCCCTTCGAGCCAGCCTCGGCCATTGTGCCCGAGACTGTGTCAGCCGCTGGGGGGAAGGAGAACGCGGGGTTGGCCTATGTGCCGTTGGGCATCGCCGCGCTCAGCATCGCCTTCGTGTTGCGGCGTGGACGGCGGCTCAGGGCCTGAGACCGCATTCGGAAAGGAATCGATTGACATGTTGCAAGGATTGTATACCGCGACGGCGGGCATGGTGACGGAGATGTCTGCGGTGGATGTGCTCTCGAACAATCTGGCGAACGCTGACACCGTTGGCTTCAAGGAAGACTTCGAGACGTTGGTGCGCCAGGGCGCGAATCCGCTGTCTTATGGCATGGGGGGCGCGGTGCGAGGCACGGGCGTGCTGGATGTGAAAACGGGCATCGACTTCACCCTCGGCTCGATGCGCCAGACCAGCAACCCGCTGGACGTTGCGTTGCAGGGGCCAGGGATGTTTGGCATTCAGTCTGGCGCTGGGGCGGTGTATGCCCGCAATGGACGCTTTCATCTGTCGGCCACGCGCCAACTGGTGAATGTGGATGGCAACCCCGTGTTGGGCGTCAACGGCCAGCCCATCAGCTTGCCCGATCCCCAGGGCCAACCCATCGTCATCCGCGCGGATGGCACGGTGCAGGTGGGCACGAGCGTGGCCGGGCAGATCGGCATCTTTGGCGCGACGGGCTGGCAAAAAGCGGGCAATGGCACCTATACGCCCGTCGGCACCGCCGCCGCCATCAGCACCACTCAGGTGCGCCAGGGCGCGTTGGAAATGACCAACCTTGATCTGACGCACGCCCTTGGCGCCGTCATGGGTGCCGAGCGGGCCTATGAAGCCGCAGTGCAGATGCAACATATGCAAGATCAGCTTGCCCAACAAGCCGCCAACGACATCGGCAAGCTGCCATAAGCAGCCCCATCAGCAAGGAGATGCGCAAGGATGCTACCTGTTTATACGCGTGCCGTCGCTGGCATGCAGGCTGCCCAACAAGAGATGGATATCAACGCCAACAACATCGCGAATGTCAACACGCCCGGCTTCGACGCTTCGGATGCCATCCTGGCGGATCTGGCCTACCAAAACTCGGACCCGCGCAATCTGGTCACGCCGGGGAGTGCCGCCACCGTGCAAGGCGTTGGCGCGACCGTGGAATCCACCTCGCGCTCGGGGCAATTTGGTCAGCCCGTTTCCACCAACAACCACTTGGACGTAGCCATCACCGGGGACGGCTATTTGCAGGTGCAACAATTGGATGGCACCACGGCCTATACC
>JACDGC010000724.1 GCA_013815535.1 Ktedonobacterales bacterium | reverse complement strand
GGCGAGGGTGGCACTGGCCGTCTGGGTGGCGTAGAGGGTGAGGGCAACCGTCATGACTTAATCCTTGTGGGGGCGCAGGGCCACACTCCCATCCTCGTAGACGCAGAGGTACGCCCCATCCCACCCCAGGTAGGTGACGGAGGACCGCTGCACCTCTTGCCCGCCCTCGATGGTGAGGCTGATGGTGCGACGGCGAAAGAACTCAGCGGTGTGCCCCGTTGGCACCTCCACAATCACGACCAACTGCCCCATAGCGTCCTGCAATGCCAGTATGGCAACCGCGTTGGCGCGGACTTCCGCCCATCCATGTTCGCTGCCATCAGGGGCATATTCCGCCAAAGTTGCCCCATCGGGGTAGGCGACGATCCACGTCAAAGGGTCACGCATGGCGGCTACGCCTCATCATATTGCAGGTTGATGGTGGCTACCGTCGTGGCACTGCCCGCGCCCCCTACAAAGGCGTTGCTGACCTGTAGGCAGCACTGCACGTAGTTCCCGTTGCGTGCCGTGCTGGCCGTCGAGACGCTCGTGTTGTCCCATTGTGTCGGCGTCGTGCTGATAGCCGCCCAAGCGGGGGTCGCGGGAACCGTGCCGTTCGCCGCCGTGTCGTCAGCGGGATAGTTGCCCGCCGCTGTGCCCTGCGTGCCGGAGTTTTGTGTATAGGTCGCCTGGTTGAACCAGAGTCCTTGCAGTCCTGTCGCAGGGGTTGTGGCCCACGAGATGCGCCGATTGCTGATGGTGGTGGTGCCTGTCCCCGTCACGACCAGCGCCAGATATTTCAAGTAGCTATACTTGTTGCCCGTTGCGGTGGGGATGGGGATCGGTGTCGTCCCTGCGAGGGTGTCAGCGCGATTGAAGGTTAGCCCTGTTTCCGCGTTAGTGAGGGTCGGACCCGCGCCCGTGGCAAGTTGTGCTTGGACTGTCGCGGCCATCTAGTCCTCCTACACGCTCTTGGCGCACAGATTTACGGTGATGGTGCCCGTCGTTGGCGCGACGCCCGCCGTGACTCGCACGCCCACAAAAGGATAAGCATTGGCGAGTTGCGCGAGGGCCGTGCTGTCAATCCAGAACGCCGGGGTGTTGGCCGTGACGGCAACGCCCGTGCCCTGCGTGACGATGTTGACTCCATCGAATGAGGCCACCAGAGTGACCGTGACGCTTTGGTTGAGTCCGTTGTTGACAAACAACAAACGTCCTGACGGGTGGAAGCGCCCATCAGCGAGAAAAGTGTTCGTGCCCGGCGTGTCGGTGGTGGGGTCGTGGTTGCCCGTGTCAAGGATGGCGAGGGCCTTGATGAGCGTCGGCGTGGCGATGATTGCGCTGACGTTTTGGTTGTTTTGCGCGGTGGTGAGGACGGGGGTTGGCATGGCTTATTCCCCCTGATCCGCATCGCCTTGGTCTTCGTCGTGCAAATCCTCGTCAGGTCCGGTCTTTTCCGCCGCCTCCGCGATGTTGGCGAGGCGTGCGGCATCGGTAGTTTCTTTGACACGCGCCTCCGACGCTTCCATAGCCGCGCGCTGGGCGGGGGTCATGTTCGTAAAGGTACGCCAGAGCTTCTTGACTTCCTCCGGCGACATGCCGCGAATGCCCAGAGACTTTTCGTTTATCTGGCGCTCGATCTCAAGTTCCTGCGCGGCGGGGCCAGCGAGAAAACCGCCTTTGAGCAGTTCGCGGATGTGTTCTTCGCTGACCTCAGTGCCAAAGGTGATCGTGTCGCCCTTGCTATACAACTGGCCGTCGTGCATGATGCTTCCCGTGACGGCATGGGTGCGTTTGATGCGAGGCATAGTGGCCCCTTTCTTAGAATCCGAGGATGATGTCGCAGACCCGCGCGGCGGTATCGGCGGTGAGATAGATGTTGGTGGCATCCGCTGCGGCGGAATACCAGATCGTCCCCGCACTCCGCATGACGATGGAATAAATCTTGGGGGTATACCCAAGGCCATGGGCAATCGTCGTCTGTGTCCCGTTGACGGTTCGGTTGCTGAGGATGGGGTGCGTCGAAGTGACGACCGCCGCCGCCCCATGTAAAGGGGCGGTTTGATTGGTGGCGCTGAGCAACTGCCCCAATACCTTTGCTTGGTACTGGGGGTCCGAGGTGATTTCGGTATTCGCCATGGTGCCCTCCTAGGCGATGCAGGTAGCGAACAGGTAGCCCGCGCCAGGCGCGACCATGTTCAGCGAGTAAGAGATTTCCGTCTCGACCCACAACCCTTTGCGGGCGTCATCCTGGTATTTGCGCGTCGCAAACCCACGGGTGCCGCTGATCGGCTCTGGCGCGACGAACATATACGCCATGCTGATCTTCTTGCGACCAGGGCTGGGGTTGACGTAGCCGATGATGGCGTTCTTACCCCAAGCGACGGTGGGAGAGAAGGCGCGACCCTCAATGGAGGAATCTTGCACTGCACCAGGCTCGATGATGCGGAGTCCACGCACCGTAGACGGCAGACCCGATTCCATCAGACCTTTGGGGTCCGTGTATTTCGTCAGGTCTTTGATGCTGGGGTGATCAGCGAGAACGAGGGCCGTTTCGTAGGGCACCAGCATGACGTTGGCGCGCTTCGCGGCGTTGTTGCGAACACTGGCCTTGGCCGTTTTGATGTTGACCAACGGGACGCTATTGGTATAGTCGCTCCACTGGGTCGTGCCGGAAA
>JACDGC010000723.1 GCA_013815535.1 Ktedonobacterales bacterium | reverse complement strand
GGCAGTGGCGCGCCACAATGGCGACCGCAACGATGTGGGCGGGCGCATCTCGTGGCTGCTGGGCGATCTGTTGGCGCCCGTCCCCGTCCCTGTTGATCTGATTGTGGCGAATCTGCCCTATATCAGCGACGCGCCGGATGCCGCCGCGCCCAATGTCGTCGCCCACGAGCCCCATCTGGCGCTTTTCGGCGCGGAGGGCGGCTTGGGGCACATCCGTCGCCTGATCAGCGCCGTACCCGAAAAGCTGCGCCCCGGGGGAACGGTGGTGCTGGAGTTTGGCTTCGACCAAGGGCCTGCCGTCCGTGAATTGCTGATTGCGGCGTTGCCAGGGGCCAAAGTGACGATTGGCCAAGATTACGCGGGCTGGGATCGCTATGCCATCGCCCAATGCGCGCCAGTGTGAAGCACGTCACATCCACAAACCCTAGGCGGGATCACTGACCATATGGTACACTCGATGGGCACGTGCCCCTGCGTAATCGTCGCCTTGGTCGCTTGCGCAGAGGGGCAAAAGGTGCGTTCACTGTTTTTGGCCTCAGTTGACCGAACGCGGGGATGACCATCCCCGCCCCTACAAGAAAGGGAACATACCATCATGGCAACGGATTGGAACGATCCTAACCACCCCCAGGTGCAACAATTGGCGAATAGCGCGCCCGGTCAAGTTTCTGCCGATGCGGCGGCCCAGGCAGTGAAAGATCTGCACGATCAGGTGTCGCCACAGGATCTGAAGCCCGTCCTAGAGCAGCACTATTCTCAGATGGATCCCGAGCAGATGAAAGCCGTCATCGCTCAGCTGCAAGAGCAGTTGTCCCAGTCGGGCAACCCGCAGTCGCAGCAAGTCGCCGCCGCGATCGATCCTCAGACCGCCACGCCCCAGCAGGCTGCCGAACTGCACGCGCATGCCCATGAGTTCCACCCGAACACGGTGGAAAAAGTGGTCATTGCTGGTGCGGGTGCTGCCGCAGTGGGTGGGCTGGCTGTGCTGGCCGCGCGCCACTTCGCGAAGCAGTCCTAGTGCCAGTGCGCGCTGGCCCGGCACCGTTCTGCTAGAGAATGGGCCGCCAGGGCAAGGCGGGCGCACAATGAAGCTGGGCGTGGGATTTTTTCCGCGCCCAGCTTCATTGTCAGGCAGAGCGCACCAGAAACGTGAGGCATTTGCCATGGCTCAACCACCCGTCACGATTGGCCGTGCCACCCCCGATGATGCTGGCGTCGTCACCGACCTCGTCGCGCAACGTTTGCACGAATTGGGGGGGATTTAGTGGGAATGTTGAGCATATCCGCCCTTTGGCAAGCCCGCTGTGAGCGACCACTACCTAATCATGCGTTCCTGGCACTGGCGACCGATGAAACTTCGGTGGGCGTCTTGACGCTCAATGCATGCACCGCACACTATGTTGCAGACACACTGGGATGGATTCAGGAATTCTCTGTCGTCCCAGTTTTGCGCTCGACCCAGGTGGGGTGGGCATTGGCAACGGCGCACCACTGGCAGCGGCTCGAAGTCAACACGCCCGCTAGCAGTGCTTGGCCCCGAACCGTCGCCGTTTTTCGCCGTGAAAGATTTTATGGCGCATCAGCCCATTTGCGCTTGGCGCTCTAATGTGACACAAACATCCATGAGGTGCTAACTCGATGCGTGTGATCTTCATGGGCACGCCGGATTTCGCCGTGCCATCGTTGCTGGCCCTGGCTGAGATGGCGGAGGTCGAGATCGTCGGCGTCGTCACCCGTCCCGACAAGCCCGTTGGTCGCAGCCCCACGCCCCAGCCGCCGCCCATCAAAGTGGCTGCCCTGGCGCGGGGTCTGCCAGTGCTGCAACCCGGCTCGCTCCGCAAGCGCCCCGCCCAGGAGGCATTGGCCGCCCTCACGCCAGCGGTCATTGTCGTCGCCGCCTTTGGTCAAATCCTCCCGCCCGAAGTGTTGGCGCTGCCACCCCACGGCTGCCTGAATGTGCATGCCTCGCTGCTGCCAAAATATCGCGGCGCGTCCCCCATCGCCTCGGCGATTTTGGCGGGCGACGCCGCGACGGGCAACACCATCATGCGGATGGATGTGGGACTCGACACTGGGGACATCATCACGCAAGGGGCCATCCCCATCGCGCCTGATGACACAACGCCGACGCTCACCGCCAAGTTGGCGGAGCATGGCGCGGCGCTGCTGGCCCGCACGCTGCCCGGCTGGGTCGCGGGCACGCTCACCGCCACGCCCCAAGAGGCAGCCCAGGCGACGATGACACGCCTCATTCACAAAGACGATGCCACCATCGACTGGGCGCTGTCGGCTGAAGTCATCGCGCGCCGCGTCCGCGCCTTCACTCCCTGGCCCGGCACCCAGACCATGTGGCGTGGCCAGCCCTTGCGCCTCATCGCGGCCCATGCCCTGCCACCCGCTGAGTCCCCCCCACTGCCCTCGGCCATCCCAGATGCCCAGGGTACGGTGGTCGCCTGGGGACGCGGCAATGCCCATGTCGCGGTCGTCTGTGGCGACCACACCCTGTTGGAGTTGGATGTGTTACAATTACCAGCGAAGCGTGCCGCCGCCGCCGCTGATGTCGTGCGCGGCCAACCCGCCCTCATTGGCGCTACATTGCCCGCTTGATACGTCCGCAGGGATGCCCATACACCATCAGGAGGTCCGCGATGTCCGAGCCAACGGCCA
>JACDGC010000722.1 GCA_013815535.1 Ktedonobacterales bacterium | reverse complement strand
CCGTTGCGCAGCGGCACCACCCCCAGCCCTGGCTGGCCATTCACCGCCGTGCCGTTGGTGCTCTGGTTGTCACGCAGATAGGCGTGGCCATGGTCCCACCCCAGGACGATGTGATAGCGCGAGGCGCGATCATCATCCACGATGATGTCACAGTCAGATTGCCTGCCGATGAGGATGAACTGGCGCGTCAACATCACGGGGATGCCCGCATACTTGCCATCGAGCTGCTCAAGCTGGCCCCAGGCGATGTCATGACCCAGCGGCTCAATGAAACGTTCATCAGCGCTGACGCCCGAGTTTTCGCCATTGCGTGACTGGCCCAGTTTGCGCGAGCGCCGTGGCAACGGTCCGCGCCCCAAGGCGACCAACGGCAGACTGCCCAGCGCCACCAGAGCCGCGCCGTGCCACAGCGCCCTCCAGCGTGTGCGCTGGCGTGCTGGCTTACCCTGACCTCGGTTCATCTTCGTTCCCCTTTGTGCGCCTTGGGGATGCCGCCATGCCCTTCGCTTGCCATCCTAGCATGCCACTGTCACCACAAGAAAGAGTGTACCATACCCGCGCCATCCGCGCATCAAGGCTGCGGCGCGGGAAAGATCTGCACCGCAGCGGCAGCGCGGGCCAACGCGGCCCCGTCGCGCCGCCAGTCGAGGCTGTTGCGCAGGGGGCTCGGTTGCCCCAGCGCGCTGAGGGTGGCGAGCACCGCCCCAGACTGGGCATCGCGGCAAGTCCACGTGACCGGGGAATGGGTGGCGTCGGCCACGATCAAGCGGGCGCGGTCGAAGGTCAGCCATAGCGTGATGCTGGCGAGGGTGCCATGCCCAGTCGCCAACGTTTGAATCAGCTTCGTCGTGGCGGGGACCGCAGCGGTCAGTGCAGTAGCCAGGGGAGTGGCAGCACCGCTGGCCAGACGCAATGGCACACGCGGATAGCCCCAAAGCACATAGCGACCATCGGGCGACCATCGCAACAGGGCCGCGTGCGCGGTTTGGTCTGCGTCGTCCAGCCCCAGCCAACTGCCACCCTGGTCATCCGTGAAAAGGCGTGAGTTGCCATCCCACAGCGCGAAGCTCCCCCGCGTCGTCGCCGAGGCGGATTGTAAGCGACCAGTGGCCCCCCAAGCCAGATACCCCATCGGGGCGAAAAGCGTGGCGGGCGCGCTCTGGGCGACCATCCCCGTCACGGTGTCGAAATTATAGAGGTCAGTGGCAGGGTTCAGTGGCAGGGTGAGGGTCGCCACCAACTGGCAGCTCGTGCCCGCCCAGATCAGCAGGCGGGTGGGGCCAGCCCCGACCAGATGGGTGCCATCTGGCGACCACGCCAGCGTGCCAGGGAGCGCGCCCCCCGCAGCCCCCAGGCAGCGCGTCGCCGTCCAGGTGTGGCCATCCGAGGTGTAACGCGCGACGCCGTTCGCCCCTGCCAACGCCAGGGTGGTGCCATCCGGCGACCAGGCCAACGCCGTTGCATTCGCGACGGGGAGGCTCACCTGGGCCGTCAAGGACGGAATAGCCGTCGGTGCGCTCGTTGGCGTGGCACTGGGCACCAGGGTGGGGCTGGGGATTTGGCCGCCATGGGCGCGCAACAGCAGATTGGGGTGCATCACCATCACCCCCGCAAACCCCGCCACCGCGATGAGCAACCCAAAGATGCCACAGAGCACAGCCATGCCCGCGCGCCGCGAAGCGCGCCGTGGTTTCTTGGGGCGTTGTTGTTGCAGATGATGCCGTTCGGCAGCGATGTGGCGCAAGCCATCCGCACGGCACCAGGCACAATTTTCGATGTGCGCCTCGACGGCGGCATCCTCGCCCGCCGTCAGGCGACCATACATATAGGCCAGCAGGGCATCCTGGGCCTCTTCATGATTCCATTGGGGCGGCGCGTATCTGCGCCCACGGTGCTGACGTGGCATCCCTGCTCGTTCTCTCGCTTACAGCGACGAAAATATCCTACCAGAGAGCGTAACATAGCCCGCCCCGCACGTCAATGGTCCCACTGCCGCGCTAGAGCAGCCAACGTTGGGCCAGGGCTTGCTCTTCGTCGGTGAGGTGATAGAGGGCATTGACTTCCATGGCGATGGTTTTTTCCAGACGCTGCGCGATGGAATGGTGGACGGAATCATCGGTGGCGCTGCCATGGGTGGCGTAATGGCGACCAAGTTCCAGGGCCAGATTTGCCAGGCGCTGCCGCACATCTGGTGTGCCAAGCGCGATGGGCAATGCTCGCAAGGCATCCGCATCAATGGTAGGCCGCGCCAGTTGATAGGCCGTCTGCGTCAGCGCCAGATAGGCCCGCAATGGGGCGGAATTGAGCAGCGCCACCAACATCAGCAGCGTCTCGCGCGCGTTGGCCTCGGGCGTGGCCAACTGCAAGACCAGGACGGCGGAGACGGGCACCGCCCCCCCTTCATCAAATGCCGCCTGCGGACGACCCGCGGCGCGGGGCAACACGACCTTGGCGGCGCGCCACTGATCCAGGGGAGCCTTGAAGGCGTTGGCGGGCAACCAGGCGCGCGGCGCAGCCGTGAATGGCGCGATCTCGCTGGCCCGCAAAATCTGTGCGCCGCCAGGGATGGGCGTCGGGGATGGCTCAGCGGCATCTTTCACCATCTCCGCGCCACGGGTGACGCTGACGAGGTCGCCCAGGCGAACGCGCCCGATTGCCCCATAGGGC
>JACDGC010000045.1 GCA_013815535.1 Ktedonobacterales bacterium | reverse complement strand
GGCGGGGGCGGCCCAAAGCGCTGACGTGGGGGCGCACTGGCGGCCAGGGCACTGGTGGCCGCCCCGCCATGATTGTTGGCATAGCCCCCGTTGCCATTGCGCAAAGGGCGCTGCGGCTCGGTTGGGCGGGTGATGCGCGGCGGAATGGCTTCGACGGCGACGGGCAAGGGCGCCTCTTCCGCATCGGGAAAGAGCGACTCGTGCGCCTCGGTCTCTTTGACGCTCTTGCTGGCCGTCGGCTGAATCATGACCCGCACGGTTTTGACGCCGACCACATCCGAAAGGGCACGCTCCACCAGGCTCAAGAAGCGCTTGCTGATCTGCTTGGTGGCCGCTGAGCCGGGCAAATGCAGCACATATTGATCAGGCGCGACAGAGGAGATCAGCCGCCCACGCCGCAGCAGGCCCAAGGTTGCGCCGGGCAGCTCTTTGGCGAGACGCTCGAGGGTCATCGCCCAAATCTCTTTATCCATCGTCCTACCTGCCCTTGCTGGGGATGTTTTCGCTCTGTGGCACCACTGCGGCCCATGGCGCGGATGTATCGCTCATTTTACCAGAACGACACCCGCGCCACAAGGGCACGGCAGCGAAGCCCGCCCTGAGGCGGTGCGGTGCCACCGTGCCGCTAGCCCATTCGCCTCACTTGACCAACGCGATGCACTCGATCTCGAACCGCGCGCCACGGGGCAACTGATGCACCGCCACCGTCGAGCGGGCAGGCGGAGCATCGGTGAAGTAGGTCGCATAGATTTCGTTCATGGTGGTGAAATCATTCATGTCAACCAGAAAGACGGTCGTTTTCACCACATGCGCCAGGTCACTGCCCGCCGCTTCGAGCACGGCCCGCAGATTGTCCAGGCCACGCCGCACTTGCGGCACGATGTCGCTGACATCCACCAGCGCGCCCGTGGTGGGGTCAAGCCCCACTTGCCCTGAAGCGTAGACCATCCCCCCAGCCAAGATCGCCTGGCTATAGGGGCCAATCGCCTTTGGAGCCTGATCCGTTTGCACGACCTGCCGTTCGTTGGCTGCCATTGCTGAGACCTACTTTCTTATCATCACTATAGTGCCCCTGCCAAATGGGTGCGCGCTTGGCGTGCCGCGTATCTTAGGTAGTAGCAGGATACACAGGATCGATTTCCTTTTTTTCAAGAGGAAGGGGACACCGCCGATGGAATCACCCACCCCATTCTATAACAGCCACGAGAGGCCCAGCGCAGAGACGGGCGGCATCGCGGCGCGCCTGGACCGCGCACGCGTGCGCTTTCGCCGATTGAACCGCAGCAAACAGGGCGTGCTGGTGGTGTTGGCTTCGCTGGGGGCACTGGTGCTGACGGGGACCTTTGCCTATGCCATCTCGCCAGATGACGTGCCAAGCACGCCAGCCTTGGTCATCCACACGGTGACGCCCACGGCTGACCCCTTCACTGGCTCATATGTGCTCGCGGATGGGCACACCCAGGCCCAGATCCTCACTTTGCATGCGTATCATGGCGGTTTCACCGGAACGCTGCAAACCCTGACCTGCGCCGCAGGGCCGCACACAACCCAGGCGGTCGTGACAGGGACGCTGGCAGCGGATGGCGCGCTGCGCTTGAACATGACGGTGCCAACGCAACCCCACAGCACCCAGACAACCTATCGCGTGCTGCGCGACGCCGATGGCACCACCCTGCTGTGGCAAGATCCCCAACACCCCACCCAGACGCAACCATGGACACGCCTCGACCAGCCGTTGGCGCAGTTCATCGCTGGCTGGTGCTAGGCGCGTTGCCGAGGCGAGCAGAGCGCGCCGCTATTCGTCTTCAACCTCATCATCGAAGTCTGTTTCGTCATCGTCGTCATCATCATCGGTGTCGTCGAGCCACGAGGTGTCGTCGTCATCATCTTCAGGTTCAGGGGTGTGCCACAGCTCAGCAACAGCGTAGGAAGTAGGCATTTAAGAAAAACACTCCTTCGTTTTGGCGTCGGTCATTCATGCACGGTGTCGATGTTCCAGCGTGTTTCAGCGGGGACGCGGCGCTTGAGGTCAGCCAAGAAATCGTCGAAGCCCGGCAGGTCATCTCGATAGACGATGAACGAGCGATGCAGCCCCTTCGCCCCCACCCGCTTATAGACTGATAGCGCAATCGGCAGGCCATTGGGGAAGCGGTCTTCTTTCACCTTCACCACATTGGCCCAGGTGATCTCGATGCGTTCCATTCCTTGCTCTTCACGGCGCAGCGCGTCGGGGGCCAGGGTGATGCGGAACGGCGGCGGAGCAACAATGCGCAGATAGGCGATGAAGCCAGCAATGAAGAGCGCGCCGATGATGGTACTGACCACCACCGACACGCCCTGCTCTGCCGCGACGAAGATCGTGAAGGCCGCGAGGAGCACCAAAAAGATGCCCGTCCCCACTTTGCGATTGGTGGTGACACCAGGGCTGGCATAGATCGCCTCAGCGGCGGGCGTGGCGGGGTCGGTGGTGCTTTCTGGCAATGACATACTGAGGTCGGGCTGACTCATCGCGCATCATCCTCGCTGTGCAAGTGGGTTCGCTTTCCCCTTAAGTTTACCTCACGGCCAGGTCACATTGCATAGCGCGCCACCGTTTAGCCTACATCATGGGTGAATTGCCGATGAGGTTGCGTCCTTTAATGCGGTTGGTGATCACCCCTAAAATCGCGATAACGATGACCGCAAAGAGGGTTGCGACCAAGGCATAGTAAAAGTTTTTGAGAACGATACTGTCGGTGTGAAAGAGCGGAACGGTTGGCAGCCACGAGGCTATGGCACTATTCCAGGCAAAGGCAGCAACGAAACCGACCGCCGAGGAAAGCAACGCCACGACCGTGGTGATGAAGTTGCTGGCGGTATCGACAGTGCGGCGAATCTGCTGTTGCGCCATGGTGGCGGCCAGTCGCTGCATCTCTTGCACCTGCTCGGGGCGGAAGCCGAGGCGTTCCAGACGGCGGCGGGCCTGTTCGGGCGTTTCATTCGGAAGGGTGGAGGGATCTTGCGACATGGTGGTCTTCACTCCTGGCGATGTGATGATGACGGTCTTGCGGGCAGCGTTACCCGACAATATCCACAGTATCGGCGATGCGCCCCCACGCGTCAAGGGGGAGCGCCGGGGGCATGTTCATCATCACAAACGGTTCACCACACCGAAAAAGGACCTTGGACTGCCAATATGTGAAGCAGTTCATAGTGGCCTAGCGCGACGACACCACTGGGGTTCGAGCGGCACTGTCCTGGCCTTGAGAGCGTTTGAGAGGGGAGGGCTGCCCCGCCGCTACGCGGGTAGGCTTGGCAACGGGGCGGGTGGCGATGGTCAGCTGCTCGGTTTGGCGCGATTTCAGCAATGGGATCAGGGCCGTCGCGATGGTGACGATGATCAACACTACCGCGTAATACTGATGAATGCCATTGATGGTCGCATCGCGCCCCGTCGCGGAGGCAATCAGCGCGCCACCCAGCGGCAAAATCACCGTCTGCCCCACGCTGCTGCACACCGTCAACACAGCCAGGCTGGCGGCGCGGCGATCTGGCGCGGCTTCATTCAACACGATGTAACGGAGTGGCGTGCCAACAAAGGTGGAAAGGCCCAACCCCAGCAGCAGCAGAGCCACGATGATCAGCGTCAAATTACGCCCTGCCAACAAGAGCAGCAGGAACGCGATGACGCTCGTCACCGCGCCAAAGAACATCACCGCGCGCGATCCATAGCGGTCGATCATCCGCCCCACCAGCGGCGTGCCTAAGAAGAGCGTGATGGCAACGAACACCAGATAATAACCACCCGCGCCCGCCTTCAAGCCCGCGATGCGTTCCACCAACTGTGGCACATACACCACACTGGAGGTGATGATGCCGCCACCAAAGCTGAGGCACATGGCGATGACGAGTTGACGGCGACTGAAGGCGCGCACATCCACCACGGGATCTGCCGCGTGACGCTCGTTGACGATGAACGGCACGAAGAGGAACAGCGCGAAGAGCACGAATGGCAAAGCCGCCTCATTGGTAAAGTTCACCGCGAAATTGCTGAAATCCAGTTGCGACAGGCCAAAGATGAGGAAGAACAGCGCACCCGCCAGCAACACCATCCCGCGCACATCGAAGGGCAGGTCCGCGCGCTGCATCGGCGCGACATTGGGCAACACCCGCCAGCCAAGCAGAATGATCGCCGCGACGATGGGAAGATTGACCACGAAGATGGCATGCCAATCGGTGACGATGCCGCCCAGGTGGGCGCCACCCGTCAACCACGCGCCGATGAGCGGGCCTAAAATGAAGGCCAGCCCAAAGACCGAACCAACATAGCCGAGCGCGGTGCCACGCCGCGCCGCCGGGAAAGTATCCGCAATGACCGCGCTGGCCACCGGAATGACGCCCCCTGCGCCGAGCGCTTGCACTGCCCGCCCGATGATGAAGGGGGCGAAATCCGAGGAAGTCGCGCAGAGGGCCGACCCCGCGCCAAACAGCGTGACGCAGGCCAGGTACACCCAGCGCCGCCCATACAGGTCCGAGAGTTTGGCAACGAAGGGCTGCGAAACGACCAACACCAGCGTATAGGCCGTGAAAGCCCAGGTGATGGCGCGCGGCGTCGTGTGCAAACCGGCCTGAATGGTGGAGAGCGCGGGAGCCACCACAAAGATATCCAATGCGCCCATAAACGTGCCCAGCAGCAGCGTCACCAGAATCCATATCTGTTTGCGCGTCATCGTCGGCCCTTCGTTCCATTAATTGTAGTGTTTTATGTTTCAGCATAAGCCGCCACGACCATGCCCGTCAAGATTTCGGGCCAAATGGCAAGCGTGACCACGCAAACTTTCACCAAAACCATCACCAAATGAGGGGGAAACCTTCCGCGCACAACGCTGCACACCCGCACGCTTGGCCGCTAGCGTGTCGCTTGCTTTCCCCCGCGCTCTGGTCTCGTGCTATGATGCAAAGGAGAGGTGCATGCGCTATGGAACCATTGAATTTTGACCTGCTGGCCGCGTCTTTGCGGGCGGATATGCACGACATTGGCACGTGGATCGCTGTTTTGGGGCACAAACTCAGTGCCGCGCTGCCGACCATGGTGCGGTTGCACCACAGCGGCTTTTTTGGCGGTGGCACGGTGGATGGCCTGGACGCCGACCTGGGCGAATGGCGCTTTGCCCTGCGCCTTGAGCATGGCCGCCCCAGCGCCACGCGCGTGCACATCGTGCGTGGCATCGCCCTCAAAACCGAAGCCCTCCCCCTGGACGCCTGGATCGATGACCTGGCCGCGACGTTAGCCGACCTGGCCGCGCAAAGTGCGCGCGAGGGCGCGGCCATCCGTGGCCTGTTGACCTGACCTGGCGGAATCGCAAGAAATGAGGACCTTCCCCATGACCCAACCCAAACAGCCCAACCAACCGGTCATCCCAAATGATGCCCGCAATCGTCTGCTGCGCATGCGCGGCGGTGGCGACGTGAAGCCGCTTTTCACCAGTGATCTTTCGGTCAATGAATTCCTGCTGGTCAAAGAGGCGGGGTTTGATCCATTAGGCATGGTGGTGGGCAGTTCGATCTACCACGTCGGGTTTCAATATGCCAACATGATGCAGAATCAAGAATTGGGCGTGTTGACCCAGGCAATGTATTCCGCCCGTGAGTTAGCCATGACGCGCATGGAGGAAGAGGCGGATACACTGGGTGCCGATGGCATCGTGGGCGTGCGCTTAGATGTCGGACGCTATCAATGGGGCGAAAATCTGGCGGAGTTCATCGCCATCGGCACCGCCGTGCGCTCGCGCGACGGGGTCAGCCACCGCACGCCAGCGGGCAAGCCCTTCACCAGCGACCTCAACGGGCAAGACTTCCGCACACTGCTGGCCTCGGGCTATCGTCCCCTGGCACTGACGATGGGCAGTTGCGTCTATCACGTGGGCGTGCAATCGCTGCGTCAATGGTTTTCGCAGACTGTCGGCCAAAACATCGAGATGGCCAACTATACCCAGGCGCTCTATGATGCACGCGAACTGGCGATGGGACGCATGCAAGCCGAGGCCGAGGGCATTGGTGCGGATGGCATCGTGGGCACGCGCATCGTGGAGTCGAGCCATGGATGGGATACTCACGTCATCGAGTTCTTTTCCATCGGCACGGCGGTGGTGCAAACGCGTGCCGACCACCAGATCGCCACGCCGCAGATGGTGCTGAACCTGAACGACTGAGGCCCCCGCGTCGCCTCACGCGCGCTCGTCGGCCTCCCAGGCCAGATTCGCGGGCGTGAGGGTGCGGCGCGTGATGGGCGACGACAGCACGATGGACGTCGTCAGCGTGCCATAGGGCGTCAGGCGGTTGATCAAATCTTCCAAATGACGAATCGAAGCGACGGCGACACACATGATGTAGCAGTCACTCCCCGTGACACGATGACATTCCAAGATCTCGGGATAATGCCGCAAGAGTTGATCGAGTTGGGGATAGGTCCCTGTGGTCACACTGAAGCGCACAAATGCCGCCAGCGACAACCCCAAACGATCGGTATCGATGGCGGCATGATAGCCCGTGATGACGCCCGCCAGTTCGAGCCGCCGCACCCGCTCGGCCACCGCCGGGGCCGTCAACCCCACCCGACGCCCAACCTCGGCCAAAGGGCGGCGCGCATGCTCTTGCAGTTCCTCTAGGATGCGCCAATCCACCTCATCCATCGCATTCGCAGCATCGAAAGCATCCTGGTGATTTTCCTTACGTTTCTGGGACATTTCAGGCTATCTCCCTTCGCTTCATCCTTCTTTTCCCCATATTTACCTTGTATTCTACCAGAGCAGCAGGGGAAAAGCGATCCGCTCGTGGCTCAATCCTGGCGCTGCCAGCGAATACCAAGGAAAGAAGTGCATGGCCACCACATCGGTTCAGTTTCGTAAACATCTCAGCGTCACCGACGGATTTGTGCTCTATACCACCGCCGTGTTGGGGCAGAGCTTGATCGTGCTGCCCTCCATCGCCGCGCGGCATGCGGGGCCATGGTCCATCGCCATTTGGGCGGCGTTGGCGGCGATCTCCTATCCCATGGCCCGCGTGATGGCGGAACTGGGGGCACGCTATCCCTCGGCTGGCGGTGTGACAGCCTTCATCGCTCAGGGATTGGGCGTGCGAGTGGGGCAACTGACGGGCGTCTTATATCTGACTGCGATGGCGGTAGGTGCGCCCAGCACGGCCTTGATCTTTGCCGAATATCTGCGCAAGCTCACCAATCTCGCGCCACAATGGGATATCCCCGTCGCGGGGGCCGAATTGGCGGTGCTCGTCGCCATCAATCTCTTCGATGTGACGGCCATCATGCGGTGGCAACGCTGGGTATTCTTCCTCTGCATCGCAGCGGTGATCGGCACCATCGGCTTGGCCCTGCCCCATGTGGCACCCACCCGCCTGATCGATGTGCAGGGGTACGGGCCAACAGGAATCGCGGCGTCGGCCCTGATCGCCTTCTTTGCCTTCGTGGGCTGGGAAAACGCGGCCTTCGCGGGCGAAGAATTCACAGATCCTTTTACGCTGGTGAAGTCGCTGCGAGCAGCGGTGCTCGCGGTGGGGGCCTTGTTTCTGTTGCTCGGCGTCGTTGTGGTCGGCAGTCTCGACCGCGCGACGGTCGCGGCCAGTGATGCTTCGCTGGTGGATTTGCTCCGCTTCGCTGTGGGGAATGCGGCGGCACAGGTGGGGGCATTGCTCGCCGTCGTGCTGATCTTTTTGCTGATGCTGACCTGGACGCGCAGCGGCGGACGGCTGGTGGTGGCGATGGCGCGCGGGGGCCTCTTCCCCGCGCGCTTGACGCGCATTCACCCTGCCAGTGGCACGCCACGGGCGGCCTTGGTGGCGCTGGGGGGCACATGGGGCATCGCGCTGGCGATCTATGCGTTCGCGGGCGCGCATATCGAAACCTTCATTCAGCTTTCCAGCGCCAATTTTCTGGCAACATACGTCTTGATCTTCGTCGCGGCCTGGCGGCTGCTGCGCGGACGCACCCTGCGCCTCTCGCTCATCATCGCCTCTGGGGCGGTCGCGGCGCTGGTGGTGGTCAGCCTGCCCAGCCTTTGGTACGCCGCGCTGACGAGCCTGGTCTTCGCCATCGTCGCCTTTGTGCGCCAGCGGCACGCGGCCCCTCCCTTGCACTCTCATCAATAAGTCTGTGATCCAAATGGCTGGACTCCGGGGCGCGAAACCGCTACAATAAGGGCAGTGCCGCGAACGGAAGGAGCAGCCATGCAAGGGAGCCAGCCGGATCTGCATCCGGCCAACACGCCACCACCGACACCAACTCGCTCAGCGCCGTGGCGGGCGCGGCGCCGCGCGCTGTGGCAGGTGTTGGGGGGGTTCGTATTGCTGGGGGCGATGCTGGCGCAATGTGGCTGGTGGGGATTATCAGCGCGGGCAACCAACGACGAGGGGGCGCGCTTCAACCATGGGCAGAACGCCACCTGGGTCGCGCATGCCTGGGTGGGCGAAACGCACAGCGACGCTGAATATGACACCCTCGCAGAGCGGCTCAAGCACGAGCAGATCACGTATATTTACGCGCATGTTGGCCCACTGACAGGCAGCGGCACCATCCCCGTCGACCGCTTCTCCAACGCCTTCACCTTTGCGGCGGCGCTGCATTCCCGGCTCCCTGAGCTGCGCATCCTCGCGTGGATCGGCCAGATCTATCGCGTCGGCGCTGACCCCAGCGAGGATATCATCGACCTGGCACGGTCACAAACCCGCGACAACATCACAGAAACGGCGGAGCTTTTCACCAGCAAGCTCGGCTTCGATGGCATTCATTATGATATCGAGCCAGTGCCCAACAATGATAATCATTTCCTCGACCTGCTGGATGCAACGCGGCAACGCATCGGCGCGGGGAAGGTGCTGTCGCTTTCCACCCCGAACTGGATTCCCGTGGCGCGGGTCACGGATGTGTTGCAGACCTTGCGTAACCAGCAGAATGTCTGGTGGACCACCTATTACTATGGCACCGTCAGCAAACACGTCGATCAGATCGTGGCGATGATGTATAACACGGGCATGCCGACCGCGCCCCTCTATGAATTGGTCGTGCAGCAAGAGACGGCCCACATCCTGCGCACCACGGCCACGGCCTCGCCCACTACCCACGTGATCATCGCCATCCCCACCTATACAGCACCCGCCTCGCGGGCCTTCCACGCCTCAGCGGAAAACATGCGAACGGGGCTGCGTGCGGTCATCGGTGGACTGAATGAAGATGAAGGCTTGAGCGCCTTCATGGGGGTGGCGGTCTATCCCGAATGGTTGACGAGCGACGCCGATTGGGCGATCTATGATCACCAATGGCTGGGCAACTAAGTTAGGGTTGATAGGGCAACTCGCGCAACGGTGATGCCCGGTCCGTCCGCAACAGGTGGATGAGGCGGGGGCTGGGCCGCACAGCCAATGGCGGCGCGCTAGCAAGCACATGGCTGAGCGCCGCCGCATCCAACGTGGTCGTGGGGTCCCAGCCCACCAGTTTGAGATCAACCTTGTTCTCATCTGACACCGTCACCCCCTCGGCTTCGAGCAAGGCGCGCATGCCCCCCTGCGCGGTGAAGGCCCAATTGCCGGTCAGTTCGCCCGTGCTGCTGACGACGCGCTGCGCGGGCACGCCTTCTGCCGACTCGTTCATAAACCACCCGATCATGCGCGCCCCCCGTGGATACCCCAGCGCCTTCCCCAGCCAGCTATACGTCGTCACGCGCCCGACAGGGCAGGCCCGCACCAGCGCGAAGGTCTGTGCCATCAGTTCCGCCACGCCGCTCTCGCTCAGCACTGTCAACATATCAGCCTCCCCTTGACCACGACCAGCAAAGAGCCTTCTCGCCAATCATCCACCTGTGCGTCTTCTCATCCCTCAAGGAAAATCAGCACACCTCCATTTTGCCACAATTCACACCCCACCTCCTTCTGCTGGTAATCTGACGCTACGCTCCCCCTTCTCCGCATCTCACGCTGTGTGGTACAAAGCGAAGGGGGCCAACGCGGGCGCATGATCATGGGCAGGAAAGGCAGCAAAAAGCCATGCATTTAGGCAGCATCATCATCAGCACAGCCGATAAAGAGCGCATGAAGCGCTTTTACCATGACGTGCTCGGCATTCCATTCAACGCAACTGGCAAGCTCGAAAGCCAGGGCGTCATCATCCATCCCGCTTTCCATCAGGCAATTCATGGTGCCCCACCAGAGCCGCATCGCATCATGTTGACCTTCGATGTGGGCGACATCCACCACACCGCCACACTGTTGCAACAGCAGGGTGTCATCTTCATTCGACAACCTGAGCAAGAATGGTGGGGCGGATGGCTGGCGACGTTTCGCGATCCTGATGGTAATTATCTCCAACTCTTACAGCCAGCCGAGCAAGAAGTTGCCGAAGATGGAGCCAAGCAAGCAGAAGAAACAGCACCACTGGGGGAAGATACGGCGCAACACGCCGAGAGGGATTCTGCGATGGGGGCGGGTGCCACGGCATAAACGCGCTAGCGGAGCGCGGAAAACCGCACTGCTAATCATGCGCCGACGGCATCATAATATCATCGCCGCGCCCCATTCCGCAGAATCGAGTGGATGGCACGCCCAGCCTTCACTCATTTCTGCCCAAAAGCGATATAAAATGGCTGGGTCACGCCAAAAAGGACTTGCCAATCATGTTCCATTGCCTGAATCGCCGCATCGAATTCCTCATCTGTCGCGAGGTGCGCCTGCTGCACAATGGGCCCCTTCAATGCTTTAGCCCCAGAGAGCCCATCAGCGGCCATGGCTATGCCTATGCGGCCCCCCCAATTGCCCAAAGGAATTTCCAGGGGAATCTGCTGAACGTTGCGCACGCCCGTTTCTTTTAGGAACCGCCCGACTTGATCTCCAGCGGTCATGTCAATGCCGCGAAACCCCGCCAGCGTTTGCGCCCATTTAGTCCACTTTTCCGCCCCAGGTGAACGTGCCGTCACAGCGGTATCCACCAGTTCCAGCCAGCCCCCCGAACGCGTCACGCGGTGAAGCTCTTGGACGACCGGGCGCCATTGGGCGTAGGGCAAACCGAGAACGACCAGACGCATGTGGACGAAATCAAAGGAATTATCGGCGAACGGCAACCCTTGCATGACATCAGCTTGCACGAATACATAATTGTCTGCCGCAAGTGTTTGGTTATGCGTGTGGGCACCACTCATCACCGGAACGGGGGCCACATCCACGCCAACGACATTGGCGTTAGGAAACTGGCGGGCCATCTCGACACCCCAGCGGCCAGTGCCACAACCAACATCCAAAACGCTCAAAGGATTCCGAATCGGCGCTAAATAATTACTTTTGAGGATATTCCGCAAAAGCATATGTTGAAAATCGAGCCGACTGCTTTCTTCAAGATCCTTTGGAAGCATGTACGGAGCATCCAGCGTTAAACGCCGCCCACCTAAAACGTAGTATGGAGCCGCATCACGTGAGGATGAAGCCAGCGTTTTCTTTCTCGACCACGGCCAGCGCACAGGCAATTCCCCCCTTCATCAACATGCTCACTGTAAAGTATGCCAACCAATTAGTCAAGCATTTCACGCAGCATAGTCGCATTAACAGCTAGGATGGTGTACACTGGCAGTCGAGAAGAATACGAGTAGGAGAGGGATGGACTTCATGGGAGGATTTGTGAGAGTGCTTGTGACGAATGGCACGACCATCCCCTACGATCGACGCGTCTTTGTCACCAATGGTACGGATATTCCTCCCCAAAAATTTATCATCATTACCAACAAATCAGGGATCGGGTATGAATATCGTGTCTTCATCACGAATGGCACGCCGCAAGTTCCCCAGGAAAATGTTTTTGTCGCAAATTTCGACGATCTGCGTGATTTAGGATATCGTGGCTAGACAGACAGCCCTTGGGGCATTGATGGCGCCATCGAAGATATGGCCGGAATGATGCAGCAGGCAACGTACCCGCTCATTCAGCCAGAAAGGTGGCTGTGCCCCCAGCACATCTAGCACACAGCATGGCTAAACTTGTCATGAGGCGAGGGATTCGGCCATTAACCACAGCCTCCTATTTTATAAACTTGCGCTTCTATGCTATCATGTTCCACGAAGATGAGTCTCGCCCTATTCTCGAAAGGATTCGCTATATGCCACAAAAAGCAGGTCATTTTACTTCGGCAACTAATAAGATGACGTCATCGCCGCTGCTTTATGGGATTACGGGGGGGGTATTCTTCTTCAATCTAGTGGTCTTGTTATGGCTGAATAAACCCATAGTCCAATCGCCCAGCGTCATCGCCCTGATCTCAGCAATTGGTGCCACATCTGATATCATCATCGCTTTCTTATTGATCACGCAATCGCGTCTGACACGCCGACCCGAATCGGTCATTCTGGCGTGGACCTATGGATGGTTATGCCTTCACCGCATCATTCACGCCCTCACCTTTCCCGGGGTGCTCGGCTCAGAGGCGCATCCACTCTTCCCCTCAAGCTCGACAACGTGGGCCGTAGCTTGGTCCATCGTTGGCTATATCGTGGGCATCCTGTGGTTTACGGCAGCGTCTTCCCGGCAGAATCACGATCAAGCTCTTCTCAGGCGCAAAGCCCTGTACCTTTTTGGGACGCTCTTCATCTTCGACGTTGGCACTACGTTTTTACTAGCCAAACATTTCGCGCAGGTCAACAGCGTTGGCACCCCCACAGTATTGGGCAATGGCATAAAAATCCTTATCGGCGTCGGCCTGATCATGGCCACGAATAGCGTCTTCCGTGTCATTCCTTCGACAACCATCTTTAGACGAACTGACAACTACACCTGATGCAGCAGAAGAGGCACATCAGTTTACCATCACACACCCTTTTCATCCGCTGGTTCATCAATCGTTCGCCCTGCTCGAACGCCGCCATGC
>JACDGC010000721.1 GCA_013815535.1 Ktedonobacterales bacterium | reverse complement strand
CCGATGTGCCACGCCGCCCACGATTCGAGATAGCCCATGATGGTCGAGAGGATACGCCCCTCATGGAAATGCCGTTGCTTGTCGCGTGCCGCTGGCTCGACTTCCCCCACCAGGAAGGTTGCCTCTTGCACCACCTGCCAAAAGCGGGAGAGTGGCCAGCGCTGCGATTCCGGCGTGCCATCCGGCGTGGTGTGCCGCATCCATTCCTGAGTCGAGTACGCCCACATCCGCAACAGCATCGCCCACAGGTCCTCCATCGTCTCGATGCCCATCTCGTGCAACAATGCCCGTTTGTAGCGCATCTCGACGCGCGTCACGGGGTCGCGTTCATTCCAGCCGTTACGCCGCCAGATATCGGCGAACCACACCTTATCAGGACTGTGCTGGCGAATCTCTTTGGGCTTGTCGTAGATGCTACAGGCATGGGCACTCACCTTGCGACCAAACTCTAACGTCTCTTGCTGGCCATAGCGGTGGATGACCTGCACCCCTGCTGCCTGGCGTTCGGCATTGCGCTTTTCCCCCACCAGGTGGATGATATGGGCATCCTCCACATGCCAACGCGTAATGCGTGCCCGCGTCACGAAATCGCGCCGCCGCAGGGAATCCATCGCCATCCCCGCCACATCGGCATACAAATGCACTTCGCTGGGCTGATAGGTCGTGATGCCCCAGGACTCCCACAAGTCGGCCACCAACCCCCACGCCGCAAGGTAGCCATGCTGATGGAGAAAGGTGGAAGAGAGCCGCGCATGCACGGTGATATCGTTGAAGGCCCCTAGACCCACCTCTATCGCCGCCGCTGGGCAATCCAGATGCCATTGAAATTGGCCCTTGCGTGCGCCATGCGGCGCGATGCACAACCGTTGCCCATCCAGACCCCAAGGGGTTGGCACCCGCGTCTCGCCTTTTTGCCGCCGCGCGTCGCGCTCGGCAATCGCCTCGGCCTGCAGCGCCGCCAACTGTGCTTGCACCTCGGCGCGTACATCGCCATAGCCGTTGACTTCCAGTGTGTCCACGCTGGCCCCCACCACCTGATAACAATATTGGGCTGCTGGCATCACAGTTCCTTTCTCTCGCTCGATTGGCGTGCCGTATGCGTTACCCCGTGGAAACGATTTTCCAAGGAGGTTTCCGATGATCCATATTCTCATCGTGGATGATGACCCCCATATGCGCTTGGCCCTGCGGGTGGTCTTAGCGCAAGATGCACGCGCCATCCACGAAGCCCACAATGGAACAGAGGGATTGGCCTATATCTTCAGCAATCCCCCCCACATCGTCTTCACCGACCAGATGATGAGTGGTCACACTGGCACCGAACTCATCAAAGAAACGCTCGCGCGACGAGTCACGCCCGAACCAAGCTTCATCTTCACGAGCGCCACGCGCGCCTTGGATGAAGAGGTTACGCAGTTAGCGACGGTCTATCCCCTCCATATCCTGCATAAGCCGTTTACCATCGAGGCCGTCGAGACGCTGGTCAGTACCGTAATCGCCGAACGGGAACCGATACAGACGTAAATAGTGGTCGTTTGACCTGATAAAAGCGGTGGTTTTTCCCTTGCTGAGGTAGTGCAGATGGTCTACAGTGGGGGTATACGCTACCCCAAGGAGTAACCATGCCTGTTCTCCTCGTAGATGACAATGAGGCCATTCGTTACGCCCTCGGTCTTTTCCTCAGCGAGGAGGGCTACCACGTCAGCGAGTGTCCGAATGGGCAAGCGTGTCTGGATTTCTTGGATATCGCCGAGGAAGCTTACATCGTCTTGTTAGATGCCACCATGCCGGTTATGGATGGCTGGAACGTCTTGCGTGTGGTTGCCACTGCCCCAGAGCGCTATAGTGGCCACCAGTTTCTGCTCCTCACGGCGCTGAGCGCGCAGCAACTGACCGCTGAACAACAGATGCTCTTGCAGGCAGCCAAGGTGCAGACCCTTTACAAGCCGTTCGACCTCGAGGACGTGCTCTCCGCCGTGCAGAACGCCTCGGCGCGAATAGTTCCAGGGGGCTAAAACCCCAGACGTTTGTAGTAGCCTCGCCCAGCAGACTTTTTTTGCGGTTAGATGTGTCCGGTTTACTCCCCCCGGACAAGGGATATGTGTTGGCTGGCTGCGCGGGCGGCACGCACCGAAAACGGGCGGGCGGCGGCTCTGCGGAGCCGCCACCAGCCCACGGCGCGCCGCCCCTGGTGGTTAGTCCTTCCCTTCCTGATAGCGCACATCACGAGACTTGCGCCGTTCTTCCCGTTCCCGCAGCGCCTCCCGCGTTTGTTTGCGCGACTTGCGCGGACGTGGCGGCAGATTGACTGGGGGCAAGGTCCGGCGCAAATCCTCAGGCAGATGCTTTTTTGCCGCCGTCAGGAGCCAGGCCATGGCCGCCATATCCTCGCGCAGCACATCGGCATAGCCCAGCGGCTTGCCCTCGATTTCCTTGCGCTTGATGTAATCGTGGTCGCGATAGATGCGCCCGATGAGCTGCTTGACCACCGCCGTGTAGACCATCCCCGCCGCCCGCGCCTGGCTGAGGTAATAGGTCAGCAGGTCATCGGGCTTTTCGACATAGCGCAGCATATCCGGCTGGGGGCTGAGATCCTCCCCATCGTCATCCGTCATGGGTCGCCATCCTTTCGGCTAACTCGTCGGCATCGTTCAGCGCCTGAGGAACACT
>JACDGC010000044.1 GCA_013815535.1 Ktedonobacterales bacterium | reverse complement strand
AGAGGTGCCGAGCAGGCACACCCCCACTCCTGAGAAGAAGGAGCGATGAACGCGCTACCAGCGCTTGTCGGGAGGCAACGCTTGGATACCCACAGGACAGAGCGGGGTGACCTTCCTCTCCCCCTCGAGCGGATGAGCAACGCAGGAGACCACGATGGATGCAGGTCAGCCTCCTCGCCCTGATCAGCGAGGCAAACGGACCACGCTGCGCGAGATGCTTCCTGGCTGCCTCGGCATCGGCGTGGTGCTGGGGAGCGAGGGGCTGTTGCTGGGGGGCAGCCTGGCGGCGCTCGTCGGGGACCAGCCCTGGACCGTGCGCCTCCTTGGTCTGGGGGTACTGGGGCTGCAGGTCGGCTTTGTCCTCTGGGTTTGGCGTCGGCTTCGCGAGGCGCGTGCGGTCGACGACGCCCACGATCGTGGCGACCATGAAGGGTTCAGCGGCTGACGGTCGGCTCGGGGCTCGTCTCGCTCGCAGCACCGGTGCTGCCCTTCCGGAGGGGCCGTCATACCGTGATGACGGGAACGTCTGCGGCGGTCACCTCGTCTCTCTCTACAGCATGCTAGAGAGAGACGAGGGACACGTATGTCTCGGTGGTTAGGGATCGTTTTGGGACTCCTGACGGTGGGTACGGCCATTGGTGGCCTGCTCGTGGTGCTGTGGTGGCCCCTGATGGCGGTGCGCGTCTTTGGCGCGACGGCCGACGGCCAGTTCGTTGAACAGGATGTCTGGTGGAGCTATGCCCGCCTGCATCCCACTCACGTCTTTCCCGTGCTTGGCGTGCTGGGGGCGTGGTGCGGCGTCTTCGGCGTGGGCGTCATCGCCGCCAGCCGGCAAGCCACCTGGGGAAGCGTGGTGGTGGGAGGCACCACCCTGGTGCTCCCCTGGCGGATGGGAGCGATCCTCCGACAGCCCACCGCGGCCTTTTCCGTGGGGGTACCGCCCCCAACCGTGCTGGTCTACCTGCTGACCACCCTGATCGCCACAGGGACAGCGCTCGTGGTGGGGGTCCTGTGGGTGCGTGGCCGCTAAGCGGCGACCGCTGCTGGCTAGATCCCTGGATACGATCGCCGCCTTGATGACTCCCCGTCAGCGCTGCACCTGCTGCTTGAGCGCAACGCGAGCGGGGTGGCACCAGGAGCCTGCTCGGGCAATGCCGCTGCCGCTCGGCGAACCGCGCAGCATTCGACCACGCGCGGAAGACGACGAGATAGAGCGCCATGGCACAGGGGGGAGCTATACATGTCGACCAAGTCACCTCCGCATCTGGAGGGTCCCATGACGTTGCGGAAGCGGACACAGGTGATGGGCTGGGGCGTTGCGCTGGCGGTGGGCGGGGGCTGGGGCGTCTGCTGTTGGGCGGGCGATGCCGTGGCGGGGCGCTGGGGGGTACCCTGTGTCGGCGAATCGACCTGCCCTGTGCTCCTAGGGCCCCTCAACATCGGCAGTGCCTGGCTGGTGCTCGCCTTCGTCGTCGGGGCACAGGCGCTCACCCTTGGGCAGGGGGGATGGTATGGAGTCACTACCCTGGCTACCGCCGCCAGCCTCTATGCGGTGGCCTATCAGCTCGATCCGCTGCTGGCCAGCGTGCGGCGGTTTCCCGAAGGCGGGATCGTGTGGGGACTGGTGGCTGTAGGGGCCGGGGTGCTCATGGGAGCGGCGGGCGCCGCGTGGCAGCGGCAGCTTCCCGGGTGGGACATCGCAGCGGTGGCCCTGCTCGCCTGCGCCTTGGTGGGCGAGGCACGCATCGCGGTGACGCTCTACCCGGCAGACACGACCGCGATGGGACCGGGGTGGCGTACCCTGGTCATTGGCAGTGAGCTGATGGGGGGACTGCTCCTGCCCTGGCTCTTGCTGCGCACTTGGCGTGCTCGCTGGCTCGGGGCCCTCCCGACGCTTGGTCTCACGTCCTTCTTCCTGGGGTGAATCGGCGCGTGAGTGGGAAAGCGCGATCCGCCGCGCCTGCCGTGGGGGCGACCAGCGGCGCGCGGCGATGGTACCATGGCCTAGTGAAGGCCAGGAGAGGTCGCAGCGCCATGGAGAGAAGACGAACTCGCACCGCATGGGGGAGCCTTGGTCTCGTTTGGGGAGGCGGCGTCCTCCTCAGTTTCAGCCTTCCTTGGGTGATCCTCCCCAGCGTCTCCTTCCCGCATGGGGAGAGAGACATCTCAAGGGACCTCCCGGTGACCGCCTGGGAGATCCTCACGCGGAGTGGCCACGCGGCCCACACTCAGCTATCCTGGTGGCCCTGGTGCGCGCTTCCCGTGGGCAATTGGGTGAATGGGCACCTGCTGGTGCTTATTGGACTCTTGGGGCTCATCGCGCTCGGTCAAGTCCTGTTGCTGTGGCGGCAGCACGTTTCTCTCCTGCTCGTAGGATCGGCGATGGGGAGTGGGAGCATCGTGTGCTGGCCGGGATGGCGTGGCGTTCCGGGACCGGGCTGCACGTCGGCGCTTGGCTCTATGGGAGCCTCCAACTCGGCTTCAGTGGCTGGCTGGCATGCCGGTGCTCTCGAGACTGCCAAGGCGCAACGTCATCTGAGGGCGCGACGTTGCACCGCCTGCTCCGTCGTGAGCGATGACCGCTGACAACGGAGCAGGCGCACATACGCGGGATGAATCACAAGACCCACCAGCGGCGTGTCAGGAGCACCGCTAGAGCGTCGCCGTACGACAGGTGCCGATTGTAGCAACCTGGCCGCATATCGCTGGGGTATCGTGATGATATATGGCGACGCAAGCGCAGGCGTTCTGCCCCCTGAATATGGTGGGGAATCGGCATTTGCCGGTGATCACCTCGATGGTACCGGGCCAGCGTGAGTCGGATGGTAGGGGTGAAATGCCGCTCGCGTGAGAGAGCCGGCAACCGTACCAATCAACCATCACCGGAACTGCTGATGCGCGGTAGTGTTCCTCTTGTCAGCCGTCGAGGACCTGAAGATCAAGCTGGCGGAGGCGAGCGGAGTCGGTAACCGCGACGATCTGGCATAGTGGGAAGATCCTCCTCACAGGCCATAATGGTTATGAGAATTCCCCATAAAAACAGCGCCGGATGGCAACAGGTCAAGAGCCACTTCAGCCGCTCATCGGGGATGGCTTCATCCGCGTGGGGCGCATAGGGCGAGGGCGGCGCGTCGGCGGCGGCCAGCACCTCGGCATATTTGCGGGCCAGGGTGGCTTCGCGAATGGCTATGGGGATGGCAACATCTTCAACTAAGCCAGTTCATTGCGAGGCGCCCGCCTGATCACGCGCGTTCTCTCGCAACGACAACGGAGAGGGGAATCCTAGACGATTCCCCTCTCCGTTTGTTTGTCTGCTTTATGCTGATGCGCCGAGTGCTGCCAGCGCCTTCGCTACGCTATCTTGTGGGCTAATAGTGAACTGCAAATCCGCCAGCTTCCCATCTTCGTCGATGAGGAAATGGCTGCGGGTGTTGCCCATAAACTTCTTGCCGAACACCGACTGCTCTTCCCACACGCCATACGCCTCGGCCACCTGGTGGTCGGCATCCACCAGCAAGATGAAGGGCAGATCGTATTTGGTGCGGAACTCTTGATGCGACCCCTCGGCATCGGGGCTGATGCCGATGACCACCGCGTTGCGCTCCTCGATGTCGGGGTAGGCATCGCGAAAGCCGCATGCTTGTGCCGTGCAGCCTGGCGTGTCATCCTTAGGGTAAAAGTAGAGTACCACCCGCTTGCCGCGAAAATCGCTCAGCTTCACGGTCTTGCCGGTGTCGTCGGGCAGCGCAAAATCGGGCGCGGGGGCGCCGACGACGATATCCTCTTTGGTCATCGCGTTCATCTCCTCGTGTTTGGCGCGTTAGTCCCATTCCATGATGGGCCGCACTTCAATCGCCCCCGATTGCGCGGCGGGGATCTTGGCGGCAATGGCGATGGCTTCATCCAGGTTCGCGCAGTTCACCACGTAATAGCCGGCAAGTTGCTCTTTGGTTTCGGCGAACGGCCCGTCTGAGATGAGCGTTTCGCCGTCGCGCAGCCGCACCGTAGAGGCCGAGGTCGAGGGCCTCAGAACCTCGCCCCCGATGATGTGCTCGCGGGCCATGGCGGCAAATTCGTTATAAGCCGCTATCATGGCTGCTTGCTGTTCGGGCGACAAGCTCTCAGAATAAGCCTCGTTGGTGTAGTTCAGCAACAGGTAACGCATGGGTGATCTCCTTCGCACGGCGAATATGATGGACAAAGGGTGCTTCATCCATCATACCCACGAATGGGAAACGCCCAGATCGACACCAAGCGAGCGAATCTCACCAACACGCGACGGTGATCTGCTGCGTGTCGCCCCCCGCATCGCTGACCGTGATGGTGCCGCCAATGGCGATCCCCGTGACGGTAATGGTGTCGCTCTGGCCGCCGCGCAATGACCCCGATGTGCGGTCAATCGTATAAGGCAGCCATGACTTCGATGTGAGGGTGTCGTCGAGCCGCTGACCGCCGCTATTCGTCACGGTGAAGGTGATGGCGCTATTGCGGGTGCAACCACTATCCCTGATTTTTTAAGACATAGTTGACAAGACGAGTAGGTGCCGCCCTTTGCAAGAAGCAATCAGCTATTAGGAATCGGCTACATAGTAGGATGAGCAGACGGAAAGGTCATCATCGAGGCTCATTTTGTCTGCTCATCCTACATTTAACCACCCTTCTCGATGTCTGCTAATACTCGTCTTGAGTACTATGTCCTAGAATTTCATGTACCGATGAAAGACCCCTGTCAAGAGTGGCGAGGAAAGTGGGATTCTCAAGGGAGTGTCTCCCTTGAGCGAGGGAGGTTCAGGAGGGGCCGCGCCCCTCTTGAGCACAGCGCAGCGCGCCCACCCCTAGCCCGGGAAAGGGTGAGGGAGGTCCAGGAGGGAGCGGGGAAAAGCACGAGGCAATGCTCGGTTGCCCCGCTCCCTCTTGGAAGCACGTGCTACCTGAATGGTGGCTATTTGAATGTCGTGATACATCTCACGCACTACTTCGGGACGGTGGCGGTAAGGAGAATGTGCGCCCGCCATACGAGACCGAGGTGATCTCCTCGCCAATCCCCAGCCGTTGCAGGTGTAAGCGAACAAAGGCAGCGCTGGTCAAGTCGCCGCGCAGAGCTTTGCCACCACATTTCCCCCACCGCATGAATTGTTGGGCGAGGAGAACTGAGGTGGCATGGCGATCCACGCAGCGATGGGGTAAAACCTGCCAAATGACCACCAACAATGTGCGCGCCATCGCCACAATCGCCTTGCCTGGACCAATTTTCTTGCTCAGGCGCCCAAAGCGTTCTTTCCACAGCGGATGACGCTGCACGGCAATCCAGGCCGCTTCGATCAGCGCTGTGCGCATTTCTCTGCGTCCTTGCTTGGTGATGCGTCCCGTTTGCTAGGTTTGTCCGGAGGCATGCACACTTGCTCCTAGACCACGGTAGCCGACCAGTTTGGAAGCCGTGGCAAAGCGCGAGATATCGCCGATGGCCGCGAGCAACGTCATACTGTTCACCAAACCAAACCCTGGTAATTGCATCAGAAAGGTCATGTCCGCAGCCCAGGGGGATTGCCCACTCAAGCGATAAAGTGCCTTCTCCACGGCTTCCAACAATGTGTCCATCTGCTGCAGGATCGCAGCGTCATGCTGGACACGCAAGCGTTCAACCGCAGGCATCTCCAGCGACTCCCACCATGCCTGCCATTCCTGACTGGCGGGTTTCGCGGTGGGGGGCACGAGATTGTGCGCATGTAGGACGCTCTGGAGCCGGTTGCATGCCTGGACGCGCTGGCGCACGAGCCGTTGGCGGTGAGCAATCAACAATCGCAGCTCGCGTACCGGCTGAGGCGGCACCCACACTTCGGGAATGAGTCCGGCCTGCAGCAATCGGGCGAGATGAAGCGTGTCGCGCGTATCGGTTTTGACCCGTGCCGAGCTGATCAACTTGATCAACAACGGATGGGCGACTTTGACATGGGCGACGAGAGGAGCCAGGAGATCATACAACTCCCACGCATTCGTGGTCGCTTCCCGTACCACCTGGTCTGCTGTGGTCAGTTGGGTGCGTGCCCATTCGGCAAACCGCTCCATGGGAATTTTGCGGGGAGTCAAGACGAGATGTTGTGTCGCATCCAAGGCGGCCACCATGACGTAATGCTTGTGGACATCCAAGCCCACAAATCGAGGCAAATGCTCCATCGAGAATCCTCCTCCTCGAAGAGAACAAGGCAGGCGAAGTGCGTCAGATGGGGCAACGAGCGTTCACACACCGATACGAGCGCAACTCAGGGAGCTGTCTCAGGTAAACAGAAGCGACGGGCGATCACACATGGTGACGAGCTTGGCTATCTCAAACGAAGTCCGACCGGCCCTTCCACCACGCACCTCCTCGGCGGTCCCGTCAGCTTACCAATACCAACAGGATAGCACTCGGACACGCTTCCCCTGCTGCCTCTCATGTTAACATTGTGGTTGCACCCGATCTTCACGAGCGCGTTGGTCTCGCCCAAAACCGGGAAGGAGGCCCAGTGTGACGCACGTTGGCACCAGCCGCCAACACAATACGGCCAAAACGCCGAGTTTTCTGTGCTTCGCCGGGTTTTGCGTGATTTTCAGCATGATGATTGTGTTGATCCGTTCCCACGCTCGGAAAAGAGCGCCGGGTAGTGCTCAGGAGGCGAAGTAAAAAAAACGACGCCAGGCTCGTAGCAACGACGACCTTCTCCCTAGTGTGCTGTTTCCGCCTCGTCTTGCACCACATCTCGTCTTTTTACGGTTCTTGTGTTGGCGGCTGGTGACAGCGTGCGTCACACTGGGCCAAGGAGTCAGTGCGCAAGTTGGCGGCGGGTCTCGTGTGCAGCGGCTTTCTCGCTACCCAGGCGTGAGGATACCCAGCGGGTGCGGGGGATGAGGGCTCGCCCACGTCGCACTGCGTGGGCGAGCAAGGGTATCACTGCTCACTTACTCTTGGGGGGTCCCGTCCGGAGCAGGGATGGTTCGCGTAGGTGGCACGGGGGGAGGCCGCACTGGGTGGGTGGGAACGGATGGCGGTGGGGGAGTCTTCTGCAGCTGCTGGTACCACCCATCGACCAGCTGTTTGGCGGTGTCACGCCCCCCTAGGCCAAAGGCCAGGCCGGTGCCCAGACTGAGTGCCAGCATGACGGCCCCAAACAAGATCGTGATGATGGCGACGCCGATGCCGATCTGCTCCAGGGCAATGGTCACCGCCAGGGCGATGATGCCATATTGGGCGAGCAGGCCCAGGAAGCGGCCATTCGCCGCCCCCATTGTTCCCTGCACGGCATCGCGAGCCACGCGTGCGAGGGCCGCGCCAATGACCAGGATGAGCAGCGCCACCAGCAGCGAGGGGAGGAAGAGCAGGATGGCGTCCAGAACATTGCTGACCGCCGGGATTTGCAACGCATTGAAGGCGGCAATGAGGAAGATCAGCCTGATGAACCACTTTGCTAGACCTGCCAGCAGGGCTTCGCCATTGCTGGGCAAATCAAAGCGCGCGGCCAGCGTATCGATGCCCGCCTGCTGGGTCAAACGGTCGAAATGCACGGCGCGCAACAGGCGTTGGACGACCCCACCGACGATCCCAGCGACGATCCAGCCCACCATGATGAGCAGGAGAGCCCCAATGAGGGACGGGAGAAAGCCGAGCAGAACATCGAAGGCATGGCCCACGGCATCGAGCAGGCGACTGCCAAAATCATAGACCGACAGAAGCACCACGGTGGGCCTCCTTTACGAAGATGAGCGATGGGTGCGTACCACAATCCGCACGGGGACCATCAGACAGCGAGCGATGTGGCCTATCTTGGCGCATGCGCCGGTGAGAGGCAGTTATGCGGGATCCTCATCCAGCGTGACCAAGGGCGCTGCCCCGGCGGGAAGGGCATCGGGGGTCACGGTCACGACCTTACGCCGCACCGACCGTTTCCTCAGTCACGATCTGGGTTTTTCGCCGGTACGGGGAACCCCCATCTGGCGGAGGGCATCGTACTGCTGAGCAGCTATCGCAAGAACAGGACCAGTCCACGAATGAGGTGGTCGGACGTCCGTCGGGCATGCGTGGGCAGCTGGCATGGCGCGTGCAAGGGAGCACCCTCAATCGCTATCGGCAAGTGATCACCCGCCTCGGTGGCCAGATTGGGGTGCGCAGTACCCTTGGCAAAGGCACGACCTTTTGGTTCAGCCTGCCGCTCGCTGCATGAGAAGCTCCTCCATCTGGGGCAGGAACCCGCTTCCCCTCAATGATTTCAGATGATGGAACGGGGCAATGAAAAGCAGGGAAAACCGCAGCGTTTTTGCAAAAATAGGGGCTCGCTCGCCCTCTTTGTTGCGGGGGAGAGGCTCCGGTGCCTCATCACCACGGTCATGACGCCCGGAGCGGTGGTGCCGGCGTTCCCTTGCCTCAAGCGCGCCACCTCAGCTTGGTATTCCGATCTAGTGTGCTCGCACGTTCTTTCTGTGCGGCAACGCGCGAGCTCCTTAGCCCCTGCTGGGAATGCCGCCGCTGCTTTGAGAACGGTAGCGACGATGAGGGCGCCGAGGCTGATGAATGGGGAGTGTCCGGCATCACGTAAATATCGCAACGCCTAGTAGAATGCCTTGTGCTGAGCCAGCAGTACCGAAACGGTCAGCGTGGGCCGCATCAACTGGGATGCCGTGGGAACACCGGGAAACATGAGGAACCTCCGGGAACGAGCCGCCGCTCTTCCGGGCACGTACGAGAGGAGACGACCAGGAGGAGAGGTTCCCCTGGCTGCTCAGTTACACCTCGTCGTGCGGGGCTTCGGAGACAGGGGTGGCGACGGCCGCCATCTCAGGCACGGCGCTCGCTGGCATGGGGAACTGGCGTGGATGGCTAACGCGCCATTCCTGATAGATGCTGGCGACCACCGCCTGAATCAGCCCCGCCGCTAAGGAGGCAAATAACGCCCCGACAATCCCAAACAATTCGCCCCCCGCTATCAATGCGAGAATCGACACGGCGGGATGGACGCCAATCGCACGACTCAAGACCCGCGGACCCACCACATCCCCCTCGATCACATGCACGACGACAAAGTAGATGAGCACGAAGAGCGCGATGAGCCACCCCTGAGTCAGCGCAATCAGGACGCAGACGAGGCCTGAGGTTAAGGTACCAAAGGTCGGGATGAACTCTAAGACAAAGGCGAGGACCCCCAACAGAATCGCATCGGGCACATGGAAGAGGAACATCCCCCCGCCGACTAAGACGCCAATGAGCGACGACATGATGAGTTGGCCGCGCAGATAGCCCCCGACCACCCGTTGCAAAATCGCCAGGAACGAGGCCACGCGATCCCGTGCGGCCAATGGGGTTTCCGTCGCCATCCACGTGGTGACCCGTTGCCCATCAAGGAGCAAATAGACACTCAGGACGAGGACCAGCACCACATCGAGCAGACTATTGACGATGCCGGTCACGAGCGGCACGACGCTCTGTGCCGTGCCTTCAAGTTGGCCCACCACTTGATTCTTGAGGCTGGTAATTTGGTCTTGCGAGAGCCCCACTTGCTGAAGCAATTGGAACAACGGCGAGGGGGACCCGTTGGCCCCTGGCGTGAGCAGGACACCAAGTTGCGTGATGAGCGAGGCGATTTGCCCGATCGCCGTGGTCACGACGAAATACCCAATCGCGCCTAAACTCCCCAGCAGCAGCAGATACACCAGCACAAAGGCCAGGGGACGCGGCAGGAAGCGCGACACCCAACGGATGATGGGGAAGAGGGCATAAGCGACCAATGCGGCAATCGTCAATAGCAGGAGCGCGCGGACAAAGAAGGAAGCGACCACGAGACCAATCGCCACAATGGCGACGTATGCGAGCACCACGAGCAGCCGATCACGGCGCAACGCCCACAGGGCATTGAGTGCGCCGGAGTCGGTCGCGGGCAGGGGAGCCAACATCGGGAGATCCTTTCAGCGAACAGCTTGCTCCGTTCGGCGGGTCAAGCCAGCGGTAGCATGGGTGTCCAAACGATCAGGAGATGGGGTCGCGCTCCGGGAGTTCGGTGAAGCTGGCGTCGCCCTTATCGTGGAGCACAAGCATGATGCCACTCCCGATACTGAGGAGGCCGCCGACGAGGGCGAGGGCGATGACCACGGTTGCCCATTCATTCCCAAGAAAATTCCGCCACCACAACCCGAGGAGCCCAAGGAAGCTCACGACCGCAAGCCCAAATCCCCCGCTGAAGAGCCGCCGTGTGAGGCGGATTTGGCGGTGGCTTGGCTGCGCTGGACCGTTGCGGAGAGCCATACGTGCTTCCTTTCGAGCTGGTGCCCGCCTCCGTACAGCGGCAGGGCAAAGAGTACGGTTATGCCACGGTGTCCGCCCCTGCTACGGCGGGGCACGCGGCACGCATCTTGGCCAAGGGCATCGGTTACCGAGTGCGTTAGGAAGAACAGCAGCGTACCAGCAGCAGACTCTGACTCGTGGCACAATTGGCGTCCACCGCATGAGCGGATCGCAGTGCGCGGGGAAAACACCAGGAAGCGAGCGATGCGGCTGCTGGTGTCTTCCGCACCTTTGACGCCAGCACGGCGCGCGCGGTTGGGGCACAGCAAAGGAGTCATTGGCGCAAGCGGGGCAGGGAGGTGTGCCAGAGCAGCGCACCGACCAGCACACGCGGACTGGCCTCCTCCCGCAAGATGAGCGTCGATGCCCGAGAAACGAGGGGCTCCCCTGCGGATAGGAGGCAAGCATAAGCGGGACACCGCGAATGGTATGACACCAAACGCGCTCGACGTGCTCAGCTTGGTCCTCCCTCGCCGCTTCCGTCCCATTCAGCCAGGGAGGAGCCAAGGGGGTATTCGACGAAACCGCTTACTTCTTGCCGCCGCTGGTAGACGCATCGCTGTGGGCGACCGTTTTCTTCGCGGCCGCATTAGCATGCTCGGTGGCATGAGCGTGGTGCCCTGCTGCATGATGCGCATGCTCGCTGCCTTCAGCGTGCTTCCCCGCTTCATGGGCTGTGGCGGCTTTCGTGTGGTGCTCGGCGGCCTTGGTATGATGCTCCGCCGCTTTCCGGTGATCTTCGGAGGCGGGATGCTTATCGGGCATGGGTGCTGCCTGCTTTCTGTGTGAGCCAGCGCTCTGGCCCCTGCCCCGGTGGGCAGACGCGCGGGAACCGGCTCCTGAGCATGCGGCATATTCCGTGCCAACTGCCGCGCCGCCGGTTTCGTAGACCACGTTGTCCTCCAGTGGCCTCGTCGCAGGAGAAAAGGACGTTCTCCTGCTGCCCGTTCTCCTTCTGCTTCGCCTGAGCGTTTCCCCGAAGAAGTGCTCTCCTGCACACCGTTCCCGCTCGCGAACACCCGCTGCGTGACCAGAGCCTTGGTGGCGCCCGCCAACGCTTTGGGGTCGCCTTTTGGGGAAGCGACGCCCGCCAGCCGAAGGCGCACCACGGCAAGCGAAAGGTCAGGTGCAGACGGGGGCCGGCAAAGTAGCGCAAGCGACCGATGCTCTTCGCACTCTCGCGGCTCTCTCGCGGCGGCGCGGGTGCGCCCCGTGCCCCTTACCGGTGATGGGTGGTGGTCGCCGCGCCTTTCCGCTGGGCCTCAGCGAGATGCAACGCGGCATTAATCAGACCGAGATGGGTAAATGCCTGGGGATAGTTGCCCCGTTGTCGGCCGGTCTCCGGATCGATCTCCTCGGCAAACAGGCCCAGCGGGCTGGCATACCGCAGCAGGTGCTCGAAGCGCGCTTGTGCCTCATCCACCTTGTCGGCCAGGCAGAACACGCTGCTCAGCCAGAAGGTGCAGGCAGTGAAGGTACCCTCGGATACTGGCAAGCCATCATCGGTGGTGCCCGTCACCTGGCGGTGCGCCGCCTTCTGTCGATCCTGGGTGGGTGTCTCGCTCGGCTGATAGCGATAGAGCAGCCCGTTTGTTCCCGCCAGCTGCTCCGTGATCGCTGTAATGGTTCCCTGCATGCGGGGATCATCGACCGGCAGGAAATCGACGAGCGCCAGCCACAGATTTGCGGCATCAAGCACATCAGCATCAGAGGATTGGGTGAAACTCTGCAACCGCTCACTGAAGCCATGCGTTATCGATGTTGTCGATGCGAACGCCACTCCATACCGCGACGTGCCAGGCACTTGGGATGAGGCGAACCCCCTCGGTGAGGCGGAGCACGCCCAGGCGCGTCAGCCACAACAACGTGTGCTAGAGTGCCGACGGGGTGGGGGCGCCCCTCGTCATGACGTAGGTCAACTGCGCCAGCAGCGTTTCGAGGGTCGTCGTGACGCGCAGGCGCGCGCCCGTCTGAGCCTCCAATTGGCCATACAGTGCGGTGATGAGAGCGGCAGCGTAATCCTGGTGCTCCGATGGCCCCGTTAGCAGGTGGACGCGTGCGACATGGGGTTCGGGCTGCCACAGGGTGATCCGCCCCTGGCGCTGCCAGAGTTCGAGGATAGTCGCTAAGAGGAGGGCACGGATGGGCAGTCCATCGACTGGGGGTAACTTCGCCGCCAGGGTTTTCAACGCGACCGTGATCGTGGTAGTGTGTGCGCTCGCCTCAGTGAGAGCTGCTAGGAGGTGCTCTTCAAGGGTAATGAGCCGACGCAGGCGGAGTTGGGCATCGCCGCGCACGCCTTTAGCGAGTTGCAGTTCGAGCGACATCTGGGTGACGCACACCCCCGCTGCGTCTAACGTGTGGAGATAGTCGGGGAGTTCGCGCAGGGGTACGCCCACTTCATCGCCCAGTTGTTCGAGTGTCATGGGCAAGCTCCTGGGCGTTCCCTCGGTGCGCAGTGCATAGAGGGGTCAGCCCTCGCCACGGGATACCGGTTCTTAATCACTTTTGATACTGGTGGCGAAGTCGAAAAAGGTTTAGCCGGTAGCTTGCATGAGCAGAAGAAATGGGGAGTGGCGTGTCCGTGCGAGTGGGATATCATTCTGCCAGGCGATCAAGCGTAAGAGGTTCATCGC
>JACDGC010000720.1 GCA_013815535.1 Ktedonobacterales bacterium | reverse complement strand
CGTGCGGTCGGTGGGGCTGACGGACACCTGGTAGCGTGCTGACTCTTGCTGAATCACAATCGGCTTGACGCTCATCGTCCCCGAATAGGTCGGCACCGTCGGTGGCTTTCCCCCCTTGGCCGTCGGAACCAGATGGAGACCGGGTTGGCGTGGCACTTCGGTCACCATGCCATCCTGCTCGACCAGCGTGGTCAACCCTTCCTCGACCCGTTTGAGCGCCTCGCCGACCGCACGAGTCGTCTTTTGGCCATTCTGCGAGGCGAGCAAGGCGAAGCGTTCACACAACACTGGATCGCTGCTAAACTTGCCGGCGATGTCGCGTGCATGCGTCCACAGAATGATGCCCCGATGCAGGAGATCTTGCACCCGCTCCGGCAACTCGGCCACACTCACATAGGCCCCCAGCGTTGAATCCGAGGGCCGCACCCCATCCTCCGTATTCTTCGCCATATACATCGCGATCTCGGGGAAGGTAAACCCGCATTCCCGCAAACGCTTGACGGCGTGGCAGATCTCCAGGATGGAGGGCCGCGCCCGCATGACGCCCTGCTCACTATCCCCCAGCGCGCGAAGTAAGACGCCCCCCGCGCGATCCGCCGGGGCGAATTCGACCTTGGCCTCCGTCCGCTTCATATCCGTTAGCGCGTAATAGACCTCGGGGCGGTCGAGCACGAGAAAGAGCGGACACTCCTCCCCCTGCACGATAACCGACTGGTTGGCCAGCGCGATGGGCAACGTGGGAATCCGGTCGCCCGCATGGGCAAGGGCTTCTTTGCGTTGCACGTAATAGGGATCACTGTCCCCTGGACGATAGCGCGAACACAGCAGGTCTTCGGCGGGGGCTAGACGTAACTGGGCCAGCGGCATCCACAGCGCGCCATTGCGCCAAGTGCCCACCGGCTTGCCATTGACCGTGGGGAGGTTCGCGGTCTGGGGCCCTTCCCCGGCGACATTGGTGGCGGCCATTGTATCGGTGCGAGTCGCCCCAACACCCCCCTTGAAGCGGCCCAATTTGCCGCCGATGCCCCCCGCCGCGATCGCGGCATAATCCACTGGCGGATTGGTTGGCGTCGTATCGATAACCTCAGAAGGTAGAGTGGTTTCATCTGCCATGATATGTGTGGAGCGGCCCGGCTTTGGAAGGTGCCGCTCCCTCCTTTACGAGTGTGCAGGGGAGGTAAGACGACGAAGGTCTTACCCCGAGGACATCACGGGTTACGCAGGATTCCAGGCGAGCAGGTGATCAACAACGTGTCCATAGGCTTGCACGGCCAGATCATTGGGCGCGAGCACCGCTATGGGGACGTGCTCCGCCGGGGCGGCCCACCCCACCAGCGTGCAGGGGATCGAGGTCCGGTTGAAGTGGCCAATCCCCACTTGGTCGAGATCAGCCCACAGGCTTTCGGCGACGCGCTCCTGCCCTGGCAGCACCTTCGCCGCCAGCAATCCTAGCAGATGCACCTCACGGGGCATCTGGACGCGCGCATGGTCCTGGGCCAGGGCGGTAATGAGGGCTGCGCGTGCTTCATTGAGGTCTTGCAAGTCCCCCAGCAGATCCGTGACGCCCTCGATGGAGAGCGGCTCAGCGGCCAAGGGGGTGATGACCCCATGCGCGGCGTTCGTGACCGCCGCCGTCACGTCATCCGCCGCCGGACTGGGATCACAGAGGAAATAGTCGTACTCGGTCAGATACGTCTGGACGGCATAGGAGATGACCGCATCGAAAGAGCGCACCGGCTGCCGGTCACGGGTCCGGTCGAACTGCTTCGACGCCTGGGTGATGGTCCGCGCGCCGGGGATGACGTGCAAACACGCATTGCCGTCAAAGCGCACGGGGCGGGTCGCGGTGCCGCTATAGGGAATGATCGCGCTCCGCACGTTCGCCTCAGTGGGTTCGGTTAGTAAGGCGTGCGTCGTCGGCTTCCCCAGCTTGGGTTCGACGCCGAGGTAGATCGACAGCGTGCGTTGCGAGTCGAAATCCCCCAGCAGCACGCGCTTGCCGCGCCGGGCAAGTTCGTAGCCGACGCTGATCGTGGTGGTCGTCTTGCCGACGCCGCCACGCATATTACTCATCGAGATCACCAGTGTCATAGATGGATGGCCCTTTCGTTGATCGCTCTGGAAGAGCGGGTTTGTCAGGAGCAGCAACCAAAAATAGCTGCTTTCCCACGCAAATCGCCAATCCCCACGCGCGTGAGGGTATGAAATTGGAGATCCTGCTTCCGCTGCCCCGCACGCAAAAGTAGGATCTTGCTTTTGCGTGCGGATGCCAAGGTTCAAGATTGCGCCGTCGTCGCCATCATGTCGCTGAAGTCGAGGCGGTCGAGCACGACATCCGCCTTGAGCGCCTTCCCCGGACGCAAACGCCCGAGGCGTTCGCGCTGTTTGGCCAACAAGGCTGTCTTCACATCCTCGATGGTTTCCCCCAGCGCTTCGGCGACGTTGTAGAACGTCACGGTGAACGTGGGCGAGGTCGCCAGCTTCAGGGCTTCGCGATGGATGAAATTCGGGTACGCGATGGTACCGGGCTTCGGCCTAGCAGGATTGGGAGGAGTCCCCGCCCCAACATTATTCGCGGTCGTCGCCCGCTCACGCAGACGGTCGCCCAACTTCACCAAAGCCCCCGCCACGGCGATGTCGTCGTAACGGCTATAGCCCCGCCGTTCCACCTCATCGC
>JACDGC010000719.1 GCA_013815535.1 Ktedonobacterales bacterium | reverse complement strand
GGTTACCCCCGTCACAACACACTACTATGGCGTGAATGGCCCTTGGATCGTGGCCGCAATCGCGGGGCTATGGCCGGAAGAAAAAGGCCCTTACTGCGCGGTGGCCGTCGCAATGGCCGTCGATAATTACATGGACGAAACCCGGCATCTCCCACTGCGCTTCACGAAACAAGCGCAACAACTCGATATTGGCAAAGCCGATCAGACAGAGGGAGCCAGCCAGTGGGGGAATGCCACCCCCATAAATGCCGCAGGTGGCGTTATCAACATCGCCCCGGATCGCGGCGTCGATCCCCGAGGAGCCGCCTATATCCAAGCGCATTATGCTCCCCCAAACACGTCTTTCCATAACTATATCTATCGCTGGCAGTTTCACCATGCTACTGAGCCGTCATATCATCAGCAAGCTATGGAAGCCACCACCTCGCTCTATCGCAGTTGGCTGACGCACTCTGATCCGCTTGCGGTCATCGTCAACGGGGGCGAACATTCTGTCATCGTCAGCGGTGGATGGTCGAGTGACGAGATTGCCAATGATTATCCCGCGAATATCCAGGGCGTCATTGTACGCGATCCTCAGTTTGCCTCGTCGGTCAGTCGCTTTGAAGTATCGCAAGATCAATGGACGAATCACGGCGTGGACTTTGGCGCGGGATATTATACGCTATGGTCGCGCTTCTATGGCGATCAGCCCAATCATACAGTCAACCATGATGATCCCGAGCCGACAGTGGGCATCTACGCCCCCACAGCGACCGATCCAGTCCACTGGTTTCACGGCTTTTCCTGGGTGCAGGTCGACAGCACCACGGGCGATGCGGCCAACCCAGATTGGGCATTCAGCGACACCGGCACCCAACTCGCCACGCCTTAACAGGGAGAAGAGCAACCCATGAGCCACAACAACCGCGCACCACGCCCACGCAGTTCATCGCTGGTGCCCTTCATGCGCGGCATCGTCCACAACCTGCCTTTCGTCATGTTAGCGGCTGCTATCGCGGCGGTCGCCTTCGCGGTGGGGGGCATATCTGGCGGCGCCCCAACTGGCAGCGCCGCCTCATCCCCAGGCACCGATGGCTGGATCGCGCTGCGGGGGCAGTCGACCTATGCGATCATCGCTGCTGCCCAGCAAAGTCCGTTGTTTCATGTCAATCGCGGCGGCACAGGGGACTATCTGCATGACCTGTCGCACCTAGGAACGCCCGTCATGGTCCATGGCATTCCAGGACCACACCCAGTGGTGCTCAGTGACTATGACATCATCCCCGTGCTCGACCGCAATGGCAACGCGGTCGGTGCCGTGGTGGCGGTGCTCAATCCAAACCACACCGCCCTGCGTGTGCAATCCATCGACACCTACACCACGCCACACCCGCACGGGGCCATCGCGCGCATGACCCAAGGGCAAGCTGTCACCGTGATGCAAGCCCAGCGACGCCAAACGTTGGTTGGGGCGACACAGCCACAGCTAGCCTACTTCCCCATCGATCAACACGCGCTGGATACTGGCACGCTCGACTGGAATAGCGGTGGCATCTTGCCAGATGACCCCATCTGGCAGTTCCCCGCCAGCAATGGGGCAGGCTATGTCGTGGGCACTGACAACAGCGTGCACCCCATCTCGGCGCTGCCCTTCGCCCCCTAAACGATTGCACCACACGACCAGCCAGAGATAATGCGAACGATGCCGACCCGACCAGGGAAGCTGGTCGGGTCGGCATGACGGCAACCAATGTGATGAGCCACCCTCCCGATGGAAGCACCAGCGGGTTGTGAGGGGGCGGCACGCGCCTTCTCTGGAGTGTTGCTGAGGGTGTCAAAAGTCGCAACGACCGCGAACCCAGAAGGGCACGGAGGTGTCTGGTTCACCTGCGGAGCGCAACAGATCCATATCAGCATCGTGACGGAGGGCTTCGTGCCGCGCCGCAAGGGTCACCCAACGCTAGAGGTGCGCGATCTGGCGGGCTGGCGCAGCAAACTCGCAGCGGCGAATGTCGCTATCACCGAAGATGAGCCATTGCCGGGGTGGTCGCGCTGCTCCATTGCCGACCCAGAGGGCAACCGCATAGAACGGATAGAGCGCGTCACGCATCCACGAACTGCCGGAGCTTGATGTTGAGGCGAATGACGTCGGCGGTGACATCGGCCTGATTGTGCAGGTGAAAGGGGGCGATTTGGGCGAAGGCCCGCAGATCGGCGGGCAGTTGCTGCGCGGCGGGCATGACGCCACTGCCAACGAGGATGGGCAAGATCGGCTTATGGTGCGAGAGGGCCTGCGTCAGATCGAAATGCAAGAAATCCGCGCGGTTCATGATGCGCCGCTGCCCGGCGTGGTCGGTGATGTGCAACCACTGCGGCCCCATCAGCACCAGCACCACATCGCTCTGCCGCACGATCCCTTCGCGCGCGGCGGTCATGGCGTCACTGGGCACGGGCCACAGCAGCCGATGCTTTCCCAACTGCGCCAGCCGTTGCCCCAACGCTTCCGCCGCCGGGCCACAATCTTCACGATAATAGAGCACGTAGAGCACAGCCATCTCCCCCTGCGGCTCCTCTCTGGGCGCTGGAGCACTTCTAGCAGGGATCGTACGGTGTGGACGTTATATTCATGTTAAGCTGGGCCGTACTCCACATGACTCGTCACGGTGGCACGCACCTGCCCGTCGCGCAGGCGAATGG
>JACDGC010000718.1 GCA_013815535.1 Ktedonobacterales bacterium | reverse complement strand
CCTCCAGGTCGGTGCGCGCCTCGGCGACGGTGTTCCCTGCCACGGCTGCGGCCACCGCGCTGGCATCGGCCAAATCGATGAGGGGTTCCTCGAAAACGGCCAGGGCCGCGAAGACACGTCGGGGTTTGGGGAAAAGCGTCGCCTCCACGAACGCGATCGTCTTTTCGCCCGTCCGCAGCAGATCGCCAGGGGGATAGACTGCCGACCCCAAATCGGCGGCCAACTTGGGCAATTTCACACCACTTTGCGCCGCGTAGCCCGCCGCCAAGCGGATCGCCAATGAGAGATCGCTCAGATTGACGCAGATCGCTTTGGCCGCGTCGTAATCGGTGAAATCAAGCGAACGCCCGCTCAGCTCCATCCATTCGCGCAGGAAGTTCAGGGCTTCGTCCAATTGCGGCGCATCCAAGAAGATCTCATTGATCTCTGGCATCGCCCAGTCGGTGCCGCTGCTGATGATCAGCGTCGGGCCGACGCCGGCAGCATCGCGCGCGGTGAGGGTGCTGAGCGCCCGCCCCATGGGGAAGTCGGCGGGGACGTCATCCAACCAAAAGACCATGCGTTTGCCCCGCACCAAATCAGCCACGGCGGCCTCACCCATCCGCAGCGTCGCGGTCATCGCCACCGCTGGCCCCCCCAGGCGATCCAGCACCTCGATCAGCAGGCGTCGCAAGCCTCGGTCGCCATGCAGATCCGTCGCGACATGCCAGGAATAGCCGTCAGCAAAGGTGCCTGCTTGTCGATGCGCCTCAATGGCCTGGCTGATGACGGAGTGCTTGCCACCACCGGGCGGGCCAATGACGGCTGTGGCCATGGGGCCATGCGCACGCCGCAAGGCGGCCTCTAATTCCTCGAATTCTTGTTCTCTTCCAACGAAGATCGGCGCTGGGGCGGGCAAATAGGTCATTACCGATGGTGCAGCGGGTGCGGCAGCCTCTGCAATCGTTGGAGCGACAGAGGGGGGTGCCACGGGCGCCACGGGCGGGGCAGTGGCCTCAGCGGCGGGCATGACGGGTGCGGGTGGCGCGGGCGCAACGGGTGGCAGGGTTCGCGTGATGGTGGGACGCGGGCGTGCCACCACCAGCACAGCCAGCAGCGCCACGCCGATGACGCCCACCAGCAGCGCCACCACAAGCGGCGCACGCACCAGGAACAGCACCACGGCAAGCATGATCGCGCCAAACGCGCCAATGAGTAAGGGAGCACCATTCGCTGATCGCATAGACCCAGTCCTTCCGTCGATGAGGCCTGTCAAAATGAGGGAGGGGACAAATTCAAGCGATGGCATTATAGTCTGGTAGCGCGGGCCAGTCACCCCCTTGGGTACTTTCGGGGGACGGGCACGGGACTTTCAGGAACGTCACCCCGCGCCTTTCGGGCAGCTTCATTCGTTGGTTATGGGAGGAGGGCGCAACGATGGCGGATGAGGCAACCTGGCGCGAGGTAGCACGGCGGCTGGCCGCACCCGCGCTGACGCTGGGGATAGTGGCGGCGCTGCTGGTGTGGCTGGCATCAATGGTCTGGCTCGACTTCATCCCATCGCCCCTCTTCGCGGGGCTGCGGCATTGGGCGGTGCCTGCGCGGCTGCTGGCGGCTGGCCCACCCCCGGCGGCGAGCGACCTGCCCACGCCAGTCGGATGGAGCTTGCTGGCGCTGGCGACGCTGGTCGGCGCTGCCGCAGTCGCCCTCTGGTGGGCGCTCCAGCGCGCTCTGCCGCTGCGACGGGTGGAGGGGCGCGTCCTTGTGCTGGTCTTGGCCATCACTGCCGCGTTGGGGGGCATCCTGGCCGTCATGCCCGCGCTCCCATCAGGCGATATCTATAGCTACATTCTCTATGGGCGCATCAGCGTGCTCTATCATGCGAATCCGCTGGTGGCGGTTCCCGCGCAATTCAGCCACGATCCCTTCTTGCCCTATGTCTATTGGCGCGAGACGCGATCGGTCTATGGGCCAGGGTGGCTGCTGATCTCCAACGGGCTCACGGCAGTGGCGCAGGCATTTGGCGGCGCGGCGGCGCTCTATGTGGCACTCTATAAACTGTTGGCGCTGGGGTGCCACTTGGCAAACACTGCCCTGATCTGGGGCATCCTCACCCGCATCGCGCCGCGCCGCCGCTTGGAAGGCACGCTGCTCTATGCCTGGAATCCACTGGCACTGCTCGAATTCGCCGCTAGTGCCCACAACGACGCGCTGATGCTGACCTGCTTTCTGGGGGGGGCCTATCTCATCAGCCGCGCCCAGGAAGTGCCTGGGCTGCTGCTGTGGGGCGTATCGATTGCCACCAAGTATGTGCTGCTGGTGTTGCTGCCGTTCTGGCTGTGGCACATGGCCTTGCAGGTGCTGCCACAGGTGGATGAAACGCTGCTGCACTTGTGGCTGCGCCGCGTCGGGGCAGCGCTCTGGCGCGCGAGTGTGGTGTTGGGGGCAGCGGTCGTGTTGGTCATCCCTTTTTGGTACGGGCCACCCACCCTCCTTTCCCTGGCAAATTCGCCACCCGCGCAGAGCCTCGCCAATTCACTCAGCGAGATGGTGTCGTGGCCTCTGCGCTGGCTGGTGGTGGACCTAACCCACGCCGGGGCAACCCCCGTGAAGGGCGCCGTCATCACGACGCTGAAACTGGTGGGGATCATGGCCTTCGCCGCCGTGTGGGTGCGGCAACTGTGGGGCAGAGCGCGCCGCGATGTGC
>JACDGC010000717.1 GCA_013815535.1 Ktedonobacterales bacterium | reverse complement strand
GGGTACGCACGCCAGGGGGCCGCTGCCGGGCCAGTGGCCACCGCTTCCGTCAGCCACCGCAAGGCGGCGGCATAATCCGCTACTGAGGCATGCTCCAGACCCTCGGGTTGCAAGATGACGGGGATGCGCTGGGTGGCAATCTCGGGGATGGATTGCAGCAAATCCCAGGTGAGGGCCAGATCCGCCGGGGTGGCGATGACGAATTTGAAGAGTAAGCGACCCCGCAGCGTGCCCGCCGCCGCCGCCGCCAGATAGCGCCGCAACACCTCGGGCCGTTCCACCATGCCGCTGCTGCCCAGCTTGGGGCTGACGGACCAGGAATCGATCAAATCAGCGAGCGCGGGGCGAAAGATCGTGCCATTGGTCTGCACATCCAGATAGTGGCCCGCCGCTTTGAGCCGCTGCACCAGATCGATGAGCAGGTCACGTGGCGCGGTGAGCGGCTCGCCGCCCGTCAGGCACACGGCTTCGTTGCCCTGCGCCGCCGCCCAGGCTGCCAGCGACGCGGGCGTCTGTTCGTCATAGGTGTCGCTCCAGTGCTGCACCGCATATTTGGTGTCGCACCACGAGCAATAATAATTGCAGCCAAAGAGGCGAATGAAGCTGAATGGCCGCCCAATGTCTAGGCCTTCACCCTGGATGGAGGCGAAGCATTCGCTGACGCGCAAATGGCTGGCGCGGCGGGGGCTGGCATTCGCCACCTCATCGACCATGTTGGCTAGGCTGAAGTCGCTCATGTGTTTAAGCCGTCGTCTCTTCATAGGGGATGGGGTCGGTCGCGCCCGCCTCGGCAAAGCCCTTCAGGCGCAGCAAGCAACTATCACAAGTGCCACAGGCGCGCTCGCCGCCCTCATAGCAACTCCACGTCAGGTCATAGGGGACGCCCAGCGCCAGCCCACGTTCGATGATCTGCGCCTTGGTCATCTGGATCAAGGGTGCTTGAATGCGCAGTTCACGGCCATCCTGCGTGCCCGCCTTGGTCGCCAGATTCGCCGTCTGAACAAATGCATCCAGAAACTCCTCCCGACAATCAGGGTAGCCACTGTTGTGAGCTAAAATTCCGTTGGCAATGAAGTTTTCAGCCCCCTCAACAGAAAGATCATACATGTATTCCTCCGCTATCTCCTCAATGGCCTTCACCTGGAGAAAAGCCAAGCGAGACTGTACTAACGTATGGAGTGCAGGAACTTCAAGAAATGCAGATCGTTGGGATCTTACGCTTTCGTCATACTTTCCACCCGCATTATAGATATACGTTTTTCTCCCTGGTGGCAGTTGTGCTTGAGAAACCGCATTCCATATTCCTTCGCATTTCCACAAACCAGTTACTTTATCGTTCCCCGAATGATTGAGAGCTACTTCCAAAGCTGCACGTCGCAAGGGGTGACGCAATGGATACAAATCGAGCACTCGCTGCATATCCTGGGTACGAGAAATACCTAGGAATTTTTGGCCGCGTGGCCCTTCACCTAAAAAAGGAAGTATGCCATCTAAAGTAAAGCAATATGCCAATTCGTCAATAATCTGATGAGACTTCTGGTGGATTTCACATTCGCCATTGTGGACTTGAGCGCCATCGCCATCCCAAAAGCCAGCAACAACGACACGTCGCTGCCGCTGCGAGAGTTCCCAAAAAAACGGGGGGAATTGCTTTTCTCCGCTCCTCGACATTCCATAAAGACCAAGATACTGAAAAATAGCGGCGAAAACAGATGAAGCAGCCCCATAGTCAAAATCATTGTCTGGTGAGCTTTTTTTGACCGCCACGTTATATCGTCCAAAATATCTTTGGAGCGTCTCCACAGCTTCCAATGTTCCACCAATGCTGAATTGTAAGGTGTCGTTTTCTGTGCGTGGGTCTTTTCCTCCCTCTGCTAGCCAAAGGCCAACTATATAGAGAAAGTCATCAGTAACAGGGAAATCGACTGGTACACGACAACGATGTAGTCCATTCGTCAGATAATCGTCCGCTATCACTACCGAAGATTGGCTCGTACGATCTTCACGAAGCACGAGATTACGAAGGTCGATTGATGCTAAATCTTCCGCCCATGCATCACTGGCTGCCGAAAGATCAAAAGGAACAACAACAGGCGTTCCTTCCCTAAGGTCGCTGCCTTTAACAGGGCGGATATTTGCCGTTACAGGGTCAATGGTGAACAGTGAATGATCCTCGGTAATATCAATCGTGAATCCCTGCTCAAGCTGGACTCGATAGCATTTCTTTCCTGAGACAGCATGGCGGAATCGCCTTTGCACGACATGCCACCCAATAGCTAGCGTTTTGGGATCGACTGCCATTGTTTGATAGTCATCGTCAGGAAGAGCGCAGAAATCCTCAATCGTCATTAATTTCGTCCATTGTGGACTTTTGACCCAAACCTGAGTTTGCCCGCCTACGCTGTAGTCTTGCTGGTTAATTCCCAGGAAGATGTTGTCGGCCCCCACCACCTCGGCATAGGCGGTGGCGAAGCTGAGGAAGATGAGGTTGCGCCCGGGCACATAGGTGACGGGGATGTCGTGCCCCATTTCCGCCAACGAGCGGCTGTGGGGCACGGCGATGTCATCGGTGAGGGCGCTGCCCCCAAAGGCGCGCAGGTCGAAGCGCACCACGCGGTGTGCCGTCGCCCCGAGCGCGGTCGCGACGGCCTGGGCGGCGGCCAGTTCGCGCACATGGCGCTGACCATAGT